>JAJDEL010000417.1 GCA_029259835.1 Planctomicrobium sp.
GCTGGAAGCACACCGGCATGCAGCGCAAAGAAACGTGTGAGCGTATGGTGACCGTAGGACGTTCCGCCTTGTGCCAACTGCTGAATGTACGGACCGGCGACCGGTGCCGAACCCATGATCTCCGTCGCAACACGCGTTGCGTAATACCCTTTTTGATCCCAGGGAAGGAGATATCCGGTGAGGCCCAGAAACATCACGATTTGCATTAATACAAGACCGAGCCAAAAGTTCACTTCGCGCGGAGCTTTGTAAGCGCCGTCAATGACGACCTGCATTAAGTGGAGGATTAGCAGAATGATCATCGCTTGTGCGGCGAAGTGGTGAATACCGCGAATCACCCAGCCGAAGACCATGTGATACTGAATGTAGTAAACGGATTCCCAGGCGGTTGTCGCGCTCGGGCTGTAGGCCATCCACAGGGTGAATCCGGTAATGACTTGTACGAAGAAAACGAAACTGAGCGTACTGCCCCAGACGTAACGCCATTTCGCACCGCCGGGGATCGGCTCGTTAAGAGCCTCGTGCATCAGGTCTCGATAGCCTGTTCGATGATCCAGCCAGTCTGCGAGTTTATTTAGCATGTGTGTTCAGTTTTTTTAGAAATGTTCGCCGCACACTTTAAGTGTGTGGCAAAACTGTTTTTACAAAAACAATGTATTTCAAGAATCCGCGCTATTTCACAAGACGCTAAACCGGAATTTTTTCAGAAGTCCCAGCACGGTAGCTTTCGTACTTCACCCACAATTCATCTTCATTACGAAGTTCAACATCAAGCGCGTCCATGTGCCGTGGAGGAATTTCGTTAGTTCGAGTGCCATCGAAAGCGAATGCACTGTCATGGCATGGGCAAGCGAAGGAGTTCTCTTCCGCTTTGAAATTCACTGTGCATCCGAGGTGCGTACACGTCGCGTTGAATGCTGTTAAGACTCCTTCTGCATCCATTTTGACATAAACTGATCCAATGTCAGCTTCTGCGTAGGTCGTCCAGGCATCCTTTTTGATGCCTCGAATCTTGAATGCAAGCGGTGGTCCACCCGGAACGAGAGACGCCGACGAACCGACTCGAACGAAGCCATCTGTCTCGGCGGAGTCCTCTTTTTTCTTGAGCAACGGCGTCAGAAAGAATCCGCCAGCGAAGATTGCGGGAATAATAGAAGTGACCCCACCAACGATGATGGCGGCAATTTTCACAATGAATCCCCGGCGCTTATTGTCGTCGGAGAAATCTGGAGCGTGTGGTTCAGTCATAGGAACAACCTTGTTGTTGATATGGACCGTAAAAGGAAAGGCGACGTAACAATACCGCAGGCGCGGAACGTCGAAAACTGGAGGGATGTTTATTCAGAAGGAACTGTAATGGCTGGGAACACTTCTTTGAAGGCAGCGAGTAAGGACTCTCTCGCTGCGTCGATTGGTCCCGGAATCATGGCTCCCGCGGCGAGTTTGTGCCCTCCACCTCCGAATTGCTCGGCAATGGCGGCTACGCTCAGGTTGGATCGGCTACGAAGACTGGCTTTGATACGCCCATCAAATTGTTGAACAAAAATAAACGCCGCTTCGACACCTTCGATTGTCAAACAGGTATTGACAAGGTCTTCAGTATCGGCTGGCTTTGACCCGGTGTCCGAAAAATCTTTCCGCATGGCAAACGTGTGAGCCAAACGACCATCAAAATCGATTTGAACACGATCAAGAACCACCGAGTGCAGTTTCAATCTGGCAAGTGAAGAACGCTCGTACAACTGTCTGTAGAGTAAACTTGGTTGCACACCATAGTCAATCAAACGGCCGGCTGTTCTGTACGTTCGCGCCGTTGAATTCGGAAATCGAAACCAACCTGTGTCTGTTGCAATTGCTGCAAACAAGGCCATCGCCTGATGCCCTTCGGGAGGTGTTTCAAGAAATTCGGCAAACTCTGTCACAAGAATTCCAGCCGCGGCAGCGGTTGTGTCTTTGAATTCTATGGCTCCGAGATCATCCGAACTGAGGTGATGATCGATGACGACTTTTCTCGCAGACGTCTTTTCGAGAACTTTGCGGACATCTCCAACTTGAATCCAGGCACTGGTATCAACAACGATGTGGACGTCGGTTTCGCATGCCTCTTCAAGGGAGACCGCTGGACCAAACTTTCGAATCATTTGATCGGGGTCTAGGAAGCCAAGGTGATCCGGAGTTGCAGAAGGGTTGATGATTCGGACATCTTTTCCCAGCTTCACCAGAAGGCTTGCAAGACCAATTTCTGAACCAATGGCATCTGCATCGGGACGCACATGACTGGTGATGACGAACCGCTGATTCGCAGAAACAATTTCCGAAAGCGGTTGCCAATCGATAGGCATTGAGACCTCTTCTGTCTGTGAGTTGTGTTTTCAGTGGGAATGAGTAATCGTGAACCTGTATGTGAAATGTATCGACATTGGACAAACATCGCCAATCCAGAGGAGAATCCTGATGGCAGACGACATGATTTTGGACGAAGACCAAGTTCAAGACGCTCTCAAGGAACTGCCCGGCTGGGAAATTCGCGATGGTTGGTTAAGGAGAAAATTCAAGACTCCTGGTTGGACGCACACTCTGCTGCTCACGAATGCGATTGGGTACATCGCCGAAGCAGCGAATCATCACCCCGACCTGGAACTTGGTTATGCTCAGGTGATTTTCAAGATTCAGACGCATCGCGTGAAAGCAATCACCGATAGTGATGTTGCCCTTGCGAAAAAAGTCCACGAAGCTGTCACATGGCTTCCAAGCACTGAATCGCCGCTCGAAGGCCAAACTGGAAAATGGATCGAGTAAGTCATTGAATTCGTTTGCCACACACTTCAAGTGTGTGGCAAAGTTAGCATACTCGTCAGCGACAATCGAAATATGAAGATGCTCCAGCGTTGGTTCTCTAACGAAAAGATGAATGACGACGAATACGAGCAGGCGAAGGCTGCGCTGCTCGAACGTGCTCCGATTCCAGTTTTGTGGCTCTTTGGAAAGACCGGTAGCGGGAAGTCTTCGATTGTCCGCTACCTGACCGGCGTTGACGCGGTTGAAATCGGATCAGGCTTTCAGCCGCAGACTCAGTTTTCATCGATCTACGAATTCCCTGATCAGTCTGAGCCGATATTGAAATTTTTAGATACGCGAGGGGTCAGTGAGGCAAACTATGATCCGACTGAAGACATCGTGGAGTTCGAAGGAGTCGCTCATTTAATGATCGTGACGGTGCGAGTCATGGATCATTCGCTGGAGGAATTAGTCACGGCTCTTAAGCAAATCCGTAAGTCCACCCCCTCGCGTAAAATTCTTTTAGTCTTCACAGCACTGCACGATGCTTACCCCGGTGAACAGCATCCTGAGGTTGATCCGTTTGATGAGTCAACAACACCGCTCCCAAAAACTCTTCACGATAACTTAAAACGTTCTCTCGAACTTCAGTACGAACGGTTCGACGGTCTCTTTGACGGTGCGATCCCGATTGACTTCACACCAGAACAGGAAGGTTTTCAGAACCCGCACTTCGGTGGTGATCGTCTCAAGCGGGCAATCATTCAAGCGTTGCCTGCTGCGTATCGGTATCATCTTCTGCAAATGGACGAAGTGATCGCTCCGTTAACTGACCTGCAACGAAAGCGGACGATGCCGACGATCCTTGGGACAAGCGGACTCGCCGCGACGGCAGCGGCAGTGCCTGTTCCATGGGTTGATATCCCGGTCGTGATGGGACTGCAAACTCACTTGATCTACAAGCTTGCACGAATTCACGAACAACCGATTGATGGCAAAACTGTCGCCAAGATCACAGGTGCTCTCGGAGGTCGCATCGCTGTGCGGGCAGCCTTGCGAGGAGTATTAAAGTTCATTCCCTGGGTCGGAATGGCGGCGAACGCCGCGGCAGCGTTCGCGATGACTTACGCAACTGGAATGGCCTGGAACTGGTACTTTATCGAAATTGACAAAGGACATGTTCCCAACGAAGCTGAGCTACGCGACGTATTTCAAACAGAATTACGACAAGCCGCGGATCTTTGGAGAACAACGAGGGAAAAGGAATAACTAGAATTCCCAGATAGCAGAAGAACGCGGATTGACACGGAGACAGCGGATGATCGCGGAATATGAATACGAATCGTCACAAGAAAGCACGATGGATTTTCTCTCGCTGTTTTTCGAGACCTCTGTGGCATTTTTCTTTCGCCTTAATATTGCATCACTTTTTTTCTCATTCAATCTTTCTTCCGCTTAACTGTCACGAAATTTATGTCACGCCCTTTCAGAATTTTGAATTCAACGCTGTCTCGCCAATCAGGGCGACTCGATCTGGCATTGTATCGTGGCGTTTTTATTCTTTTTGTCACACTGGTCCTGTTCATCATTCAATCCAATTTTGGAAGAATGCCGATGGTCAATTTAGGTCGCCTCTACCTGACAAATTTTGAACGCGTTTCCGTTTTTCTTCTTGCAATTCTGGCAGGACGCCTGAACCGTGAAACGGTCGGTGATGCGACCTCTGGATTTCTGAGCCTGATATACTTGTCTGGAACAAGTCGTGGGGCGTGGACGTTAGTCAGGGTGTTTCAAATCTGGGCAGGATTTCTTTCTGTCTGGATGATTCGACTTCCGTTTCTTCTCCTGTTTTTTACGTTAGGAGGTGCGAGATTTTCTGACATCGTTGCGATGGAGGTATTGTTCCTCTTTGTTTTTGCTGCTGCGTCTTCGCGAACAATGCTTGTTGCCCACAATGCAGAGAAACAAAGCTCCTCCGACTGGGCAGGTCTGGGCACAGTTTTTATGGTTGAAATTTGTCTTGTGGCAGGTCGTTTCCTGATCGTGCTGCTATCGCTGATCAACGTGAACGTTCCGGCTTCTTATGTGATTTTGGCGGATCAAGCCGCGGAGTTGTCACTCTATATCCGTTTGCAAGTACTTGGCTCTGGGGCAGGAATCGGAATCAGTACCTGGTGGAGCGTATCAATATATAGCGTTCTTGCGATCTATTGGTTGATTCAATATCAACTTCAACTCTACAAGCAAGTGGGAGATTCACCTCAGCCGATGCTGGAGGGGAGCAAGGACAAGAAAATGAGCCTGAAAAGTCGACCTCCTCTCACTCGGTGCTGGGATGATGCCCTCGCGTGGCAAAGTTATGTGTATTACGCTGGTGGAAACAACAATACGACAGGCAGAGTTGTTCTGTACAGCATTGCGTTTTTGCTCGTTTGTGTCATTGTCAGTACGAGTTATCTGAAGTTCTTTTTGGGTTTAATTCTTGTTGTGAGCGGTGCGGTCTTGGTCAATGTAATGAACACGCCTGCACATTGCCTTGATAAAGAATCGAAGGCCAAGACGCTTTCTTCACTCGCACTGACGCCACATTCTGGACTTGATATTTATCACGGTTGGAAACGCGGCATGTGGAGGTTGGCGATCCCGGATTTCATATTCGTTGCGCTGGTATCGGTCGTCACATTTTTCCTTGATCCGATCTTCCCACTTGTGATCGTTTCGATCACGCTCACCCTTCTACTCAGCGGTCCGTTGCTGATTTTGTCTCATCTGGTGCCGGTCTCTCTTCGTGGATTCGGGACCGGAATGTTTGTTGTGCTTGGCTTGATACTGATCGTGGTCATTGGCGGACTGGGAAGTGCCTTATACTCTCCCGTCGGATTCCCATTCGTCGCGATTCCACTTTACTGGGGATTTAACCAAATCCTTTTGAAAGCGTTTGTTGAAAAATGGATGCGAATTAAAATTGATGCCGAAATATGATTGGTTATCGTGATCGTAGGTTTTGTGATTGAATTTTCTCACGCGCGGTTTAGCCGGACACTTGAAGTGTTCGGAAAACGTGTTTTCATAGTAGGCTCTTCAGCCAGTGCTAAGTCGCCGAAATGTTCACGGCGCAGAACTTGAATTCCGGGATTTTCCCGTACGGGTCCAGGGCATCCGTCGTGAGAATGTTCGCGGAGGCTTCGCGGAAGTGGAACGGGATGAAGATCGTACCTGCCTCGACAGACCGATCACTTCGAGCTGCGAGTTCGATTTCTCCGCGACGTGAAGCGACGCGGATTCTCTGGTCGTCTTCAATTCCGAAGCGTGCGAGGTCTTCTGGATTGATCGCTGCAAAAGCATTCGGTTCGAGCGCATCTAACGCGTCGCTGCGGCGAGTCATACTGCCGGTGTGCCAATGTTCAAGGACTCGTCCGGTGGTGAGAACTAGGGGGTAATGCTCATCTGGCAGTTCTTTTGCCGGTTCAAAGGAACAGGGAACAAACTTTCCACGTTTTGTCGGTGTCGGAAATCCGTCGCCGAAGAGGATTTGTTCTCCACCGCTGGTTTCTACGTCTTTACAAGGCCACAATTTGCCTGTGCTGCCGAGGGCTTTGTGGCTGAGGGTGGCATAGTTGTTCGTAAGAGATGCGAATTCGTCGAACACGGCAGAGATGTCTGGATAGTTTGCCTCGACTCCCATGCGATTGATCACTTCGCAAAGGATTTTCCAATCGAGTCTCGCCTCACCAGGGGAGTCCAACACCTGATGTCCGAGTTGAACTCGCCGGTCAGTATTCGTGTAGGTGCCAGTTTTCTCAAAGAAGCTACTCGCGGGGAGAATCACATCTGCAAATTCGGCCGTTTCTGTCAGGAAAATATCTTGAACAACAAGGAAGTCAAGATTTGCGAGTGCCTTGCGAACTTTGTTTGCGTTCGGGTCAGAGAGAAACGGATTCTCACCCATGATGTACATACCACGGATCGTCTTATCGAGCGCACCCTTCATGATCTCGACAACGGTCAGCCCTGGATTTGGATCAAGATCAACGCCCCACGCACGTTCGAACTTTTGACGTATTTCATCCTTCGCTACAGGTTGATAGTCCGGGTAGACCATGGGGATCAATCCGGAGTCGCTGGCTCCTTGTACGTTGTTT
>JAJDEL010000418.1 GCA_029259835.1 Planctomicrobium sp.
TGTCGCTGGAGCCGTCCGATGATTTCGGCGCACGGTTCTTTGCCGATGCTGAGGAACTCAGCATCCACGACCACCTCTTCCCATCGGCGAATACTGGAATCGCCTGGTTGATGGGAAATAACGACACAGTGAAGGCGCATCAGGAATTCCGCGAAGGAGCAATACGTGTTGATTTATTCGGGCTCCGAGAAGGGGGGGAGATCGATGGAAAGCTGATCGCACCACTCCGACCACAAGTCCCGACTTTGGTTCCCGGCGAAACGTACCTGTTGGAATCAGTCATCCGCACGTTGAAAATCGGTCACCTGTTTACGCAAGGAACGACCGACTCGAACGAAGTCTGGCTCGAAGTAACAGTGACTTCGAATGGAAAAGTGATTGGGAAAAGCGGAGCGATAGATCCTGCGAAACAGAATCAAGTCGACCCCTGGAGCCACTTCGTCAACGTCTTCATGCTCGATAAGGACGGGAATCGAATCAATCGACGTAACGCACAAGACATCGTGACACCGCTTTACGATCACCAGATTCCCCCAGGCGCCGGGCAAACCGTGCATTATCAGCTCCAGCTTCCGAAAGAACTTGATGCTCCGATTGAAGTTGAAATAAAGCTGAACTACCGCAAGTTCGATCAGGAATACATGGAATATGTTGACAAAGAGAGCGCGAAAATCGGGTTGCCAATTCGTGGGCATCGACCGAACGAGCCGTACGTCAATAATTTGCCGGTCGCAACATTGGCTGTTGATCGTGTGACGTTCCCAGTTCAAGGCGTTGATCAGAAGGTCACGAACGAAGCGGTCGACTTCCCGCTCTGGCAACGCTGGAATGACTACGGCATTGGCCTGTTCCTGAAAGGGAAAGCTGAACTTCGACAAGCAGCCGATGCGTTTGCCGAAGTCGAAAAACTCGAACGCTGGGATGGCCCACTGAATCTTGCTCGGGTTCTTGAACGTGAAGGCCAAGTCGACGCCGCGGTAACTGCTTTACAACGGGCTTCCAAGTTCTCTGAAGAGGAAGGTTACCCCCGCTGGACATGGGCCTGGATGAGTGGAGTCGTCAATATTCAACAAAATCGACTCCCGCAAGCGATTCAAAACTTACGAAGTGTTCTCAATGACCGCACGGCAGAAATGCAGAAACGCGATTTCGATTTCAGTCTCGACTTTGAAGTGATCAACCTGCTCGGGCAAACGTTATTTGCCCGAGGAACAAAACAATCGAGCCGAGGACTCGAGGACGAAGCAATAGAATTCTGGAAAGAAGCCGTTCTTGAGTTCGAAAAGACGCTCGTCATTGACTCTGAAAATCTCACTGCTCACCACAACTTACAGTTGCTGTATACCGAACTCGGTGACACTGAAATGGCAGCGTACCACGGTAAGCTTCACGAACTCTACAAACCAGACGACAACGCCAAAGGCCGTGCAGTTCGACTCGCCAGAGAAAAATACCCGGCAGCCAATCACGCCGCGGAAGCAGTCGTCATTTATCGTCTATTGCCACCGGGTACTGATCAAGACGCTCTTCAAGATTCGAAGTAAAAAAAGAAACGACTTTTGTAGGCTGGGTTATCCTTTTGCGTAACCCAGCATCGCGTTCAACGCTGATCTTAAAATGCTGGGACGAGTCCCAGCCTACGCACTCAATTTAGATAATGAACCTCACCATGAATGAAAATCAAAACACTGGGAAAGAGCCAGATGAAGATGGCGACGATGCTATCGTCGGCACCGCGTTCAAGTGGTCATTGGTCGTGTTCGCCCTGATTGCGGTCATCACACTACCGGTGATTTACATGATGACGCGACCAGAGGCAGAGGCGCCTCTGAAGGAATCCGAGTTGGCGGAAGTCGAAGTTCGAGAAACCAGCGAGGCGACCGCACCGAGTGTTACGTTCACGGACATCACCGTTGCAGCCGGGATTGACTTTGTTCATGAAAGCGGAGCGCGTGGGCAGAAGCTGCTGCCCGAAACAATGGGTGGTGGCTGTGCCTTTTTTGATTTCGACAATGACGGCGATCAAGATTTACTGTTCATCAATTCGCAAACATGGACTGAGCAGTCTGTGAAGACGCCTGCGTTGATGCAGTTATATCGCAACGATGGGAAAGGGAACTTCGAGAATGTGACTGCTGATTCCGGGCTGGATATTTCTTTTTATGGAATGGGCGTTGCTTGTGGAGATTACGATGGAGACGGACTCGTCGATGTGTACATCACCGCTGTCGGCAAGAATCATCTTTTCCACAACGAAGGAGACGGGAAATTTCGCGATGTGACTGAAGCAGCAGGTGTGAGCGGAACAGATGAGGAGTGGGGAACCAGCACCGGCTGGTTCGACTTCGACCGCGATGGAGACCTGGATTTGTTCGTCTGCAACTATGTGAAATGGTCAAAGGAGTTTGATCTCGCACAGGACTTTCGTCTGACCGGTGGGGACCGAGCATATGGCCGACCCCAAAACTTTGAAGGAACGTTTCCGTACCTGTTTCGTAACGACGGGAACGGAACATTTACTGAAGTTGCAGAACAGGCCGGACTGCATTTAAGAAATCCAGCATCGAATGTGCCGATGTCGAAGTCACTCGGTGTTGCTTTTGATGACTTTGATGGCGATGGCTGGCTCGATCTGCTGGTTGCGAACGATACGGTGCAGAATTTTCTGTTTCACAATAAGCAAGATGGAACCTTAGAAGAAATTGGCACACTCTCAGGCATTGCTTTTGACATGAACGGCACCGCACGCGGAGCGATGGGAATCGACGCTGCTCATTTCCGCAATAACAATTCCCTCGGCGTTGCTATCGGCAATTTTTCAAACGAAATGACTGCCCTTTACGTTGCAAGCGACAGTGCGATGCAGTTTGTGGATGAAGCAATCTCCAGCGGCTTGGGACCAACAACGCGATTAAGTTTGACATTCGGCGTTTTCTTTTTCGATTATGACCTCGATGGTCGGCTTGATTTGTTCGCCTCGAACGGGCACCTGGAAAAAGACATCAACCGAGTTCAACCGAGTCAGTTTTACGAACAACCACCACAGCTCTTCTGGAACTGCGGATCGCAATACGACACCGAGTTCCTTCAAGTTCCGAAAGATGTCATCGGAACAGGGTTCACAAAACCACTCGTCGGTCGCGGTTCCGCCTACGCTGACATCGATGGCGATGGCGACCTCGACGTTGTCATTGCCACAACCGGTCAAAAACCAAGGTTATTACGAAACGATCAAGAGTTGAAGCACGACTGGATTCGCTTCACCCTTCAAGGCAGCAATTCAAATCTCAACGCCATTGGTGCTCTTGTCGAACTCGATCTCGGAAACAAAACTCTCCGCCGACGAGTCACCTCTACGAAAAGCTACCTCTCTCAATCTGAACTCCCAGTCACCTTTGGACTTGGCGAAGAAGACAAGATTAAAGAAGTCCGAATCACCTGGCCTGACGGAACGACAAGTGTTGTTGATGAGTTTGAACTTCAAACGACGAATCGAATTAAGAAGACTGAGTGATGACATTGGGAATTGTGTGTGAATCTTTGTTACTTTTTCCCAATACAATAAAGAGCATCTCCGGTTCGGAGTAAGATCTTGCCGTCGACAATCGCGGGAGTCGCCATGCAGAGTTGTTCGCTTTCGAGTTTGTTGATGTGCGACAGTTCGTAGTCTGCACCGGCTTTGATGACGAAGGTTTCTCCGTATTCGTTCAGGCAGAAGATTTTGCCGTTCGAAGCCCAGGGAGAGGACGTGAACGCTCGTCCGTTGCGGAGACGTTTCCTTTCGTAGGTCGGCTTGCCGGTTTTTGCATCGAAAGCGGCGAAGAAGCCGCGATCATACAGCACATACAACAGATCATTATAAACAATTGTCGTTGGATTGTATGGTGCGGCTTGTTTTTGGCACCAAGCTATCGAATTGTTCGAAGTTTCGTTTTCGTTGAGTGAAATATCTCCAGCTGCACCTGGGCGAATCGCGAAGAGTGGCTTTTCTTGTCGAGAATGTAGCCTGATGAAACGTACAATAAATTGTGAGCGGTGTACGGCTTCGCAATTGTAATGCTGGACGCACCACCGAGTTCGTACAGCAAATTTCCGTCGAGATCGTAAGAGCGGGTCTTGCCAGTCCCAGGCGTGATGATCTCCGTTCGCTGGGCGTTCTTCCAGATGAACGGAGTTGCCCAGTTACTTTTCTCATCTCGAGTCTTTCGCCAGATCGGCTCACCTGTCTTTTTGTTGAGCGCTTCGACGAAGGATTCATCTTCATTATCGCTGACCCAATAGAGCCGGTCTTCGTGCAGGACTGGTGAAGCAGCCGTTCCCCAGTCATAACGTGTTTTGCAGGGGGGCAACTCTTTCGACCAGACCGGATCACCATCGACACTCAAACAGAACAGCCCCACATCCCCGAAGAGAACATAAACGTGCTTCCCATCGGTTACCGGAGTCTCTGAGGCGTAGCTGTTCTTGATGTGTCGCGGTGTTTTCGGTTTGCCTTGATGCAGTGTTTTCTGCCAGAGTTCTTTGCCGTCAGAGAGTTGGAAGCAGAGTACTTTCCAGTTGTGAACGATGTCCTCCGGCTTCCTGCGATCTCCACCGAAGTAAAGTCCCGGCTTCGCTGCTTCTCCGGTCCCTTCTTCGCGCGTCACATTCGTCAGGTAAACCCGCCCGCCGGTGATGATCGGTGACGACCAACCACGTCCAGCGATCGGTTTCTTCCAGAGAACGTTCTCGGTCTCACTCCAACGATCCGGCAGGTCTGGGTGATCAGCAACACCTCGTGAATCCGCCCCCCGTAACTGAGGCCAATCCTCCCCTGCCGGGAGTTGATATGCGAAAAGAAACAGATTCAGTGCAATCACCGTGAGAAAAATTGAAGTGAAGTTCGATTTTGAAGACGTCTTGCAACGTCGCGAATGTATTTCTCGCACAGGTAACTCCCTGAGTTGGCAATATGGTGCTGCTGATAAGGTTCTTTATAGAAATTCGTTGCTAAAAAATAAATCGACAGAAGGTGAAACCCGGCTTTCATGCCATTAACGGATTGCTTCACCCATCCATACGAAGCCCGCAATTTCAATTGACGAAGACGGTGGAAGTCTTGCAGGGAAGTTGACAACGATTCATTCACCCACCAACAATGCTGCGAAGGTAGCAAGCCGTCAGTCTATCATTGAGTTCGCCAGCAGCGAAGACAAGCAAACAAAACTAAGGAGCCTTTGTCGATGATCAAATTGGTAATGTGTCTGTGCCGTCGCTCAGACTTGACCCGTGAGCAGTTTCAGGACTATTGGCTGAACCAACACGGTCCATTCTTTCAGCAAAACGCGAGTGTGATGCAAGCGAAAAAGTATGTGCAGTCTCATACAGTCGAGACGCCTCTCAATGCAGGGATGAGGGAAGCTCGAGGCATGCTTGCAGAATTTGATGGCGTCGCAGAGGTTTGGTTTTCGTCAGAAGAGGATTTGATGGAAGCAATGAGTTCACCTGAAGGCCAGCAATTAAGTGCCGCACTACTAAAAGATGAAGGGAACTTCATCGACCACTCAAAATCATCCGCATTCATCGTCAGGGAGCATGAGTTGTAAGCTACGTTGACAACGTGTTAAATAATCACACTAGATATTGTCATACACAGGCTTCAGGCATGCCTTATGAAACAGTCACAATTCAGAGCGAGACGCAACTTCGTTACAAAACCAAAAGGGAGGGGGAGTGTGCATATGCAGGAATACATCTACGAGTTGCTCCGTCTCAAGATCGCGCGGTACAGTTGAAAACCGAAGTGCCATCCTCTGAAGTACCTGAAGAATTTGTGCGGTCCTGCCTCGACGGAATTCAAGAATGCATTGATGCAGGAGGCATTATCGAAGGGTATCCGATTGAGCAAATTGAAGTCACACTTCTCCACGCGGATTTTCATCCGCAAGACTCAACAGAAGAAGCTTTCAGACGTGCTGGCTTTTCTGGCTTCAGAGACGTGTACTACAAAGCTCAACCGACCATGGTCTATGACTAAGCAAACACTTTCTCACTTGGTTGCTCTCCTTCATGCTCAACTCACACATGCAATACATCGCTCTGATTCACAATAACGCTGATTCCTCGCCGGATGCCGATGAGTGGGATCGTTTTATTGATGCCGCAATATCAACAGGCATGTTCAAAGGGGGCAGTGAGGTTGGTGCGCGGCGGACGATTGGTCCGAAGATGGCTTCCAAGACTACGGAGAGCATCGTCGGGTTCATGAGGTTTGACTCTGACGATCCAGAAGAATTACACGCGCTACTCAAAGATCATCCGGTCATTCAGCACGGCGGGACAATTGAGTTGTGTGAAATGCCCAAGTCCTGAACCTGTAAATTCTGTATCACATCACTATGGTCTTTTATTCAAATAATGAGTGACACTCTCTCTCATGGCTCACATTCACAAATCCAAGCTCTCACTTCGCATTAGTGGTGACTCACTCGTCCCTGAAGAAATTACCAAGTTACTTGGTGATGCCCCGACAATCAGTCACGCGAAAGACGAAGAAATTCGAAACAACCAGACTTGCAGCGCGAGGATTGCGCGATCCGGCATGTGGCTGTTGTCGGTTGATGATAGGTCGCCTGAAAATCTTGATGGTCAGCTTCGTGGCTTGTTTGACAGATTGACTAGTGATCTCGACGTTTGGCGGAAAATCGGTGAAGACTATTCTGCAGATTTGTTCTGCGGGTTCTTTATGCAGGGATTTAATGAAGGATTAACTATCTCAGCCAGTGTCATGAAAATGATTTCCGACCGTCGGCTTGAGATTGGGTTCGATGTTTATGGTGGAGACGAAAGGGCGTTCAACTCGGAATAGCATCTCGGACACCATTGAGCGGAGCCAGTGGCATTCGGTGTGTTCACTGGCTCACTTTGTCTTCTGATCAAGCGCCGGTCCCCAGCGTTCAGTCTGGGTGATTTCGAAGCGGACGTCGGTGTCGTTTGCGGCTTGCTGACCGACTCGACTTGTGCCACTTGCGATGAGGGCTTTGAACTTTGCTGTCATGCGCTCAACGACTTCAGGGTGTTCTTGGGTGAGGTCGTTTTGTTCGGCGATGTCGGTTTTGAGATTGTAGAGTTCAGCGATGGTTGGTTTGCCGCGCGATTGCGGGACGTTGCGACCACTCTTGCGGAAGAGCAGTTTCCATGGGCCGTCGCGGTAGGCGAATTCGCCGTGGTTCGAATGGCTGACGAGTGAGGCGCGGGCGTTGTTGTTTGTTTTCGTGAGCAATGCTGGTAGGAAGCTGAGACTGTCTTCGGCTCCGTCTTGGAGTAACTCTGCGCCGATGATGTCGGTGCAGGTCGCGTAGAGATCGGTCAGGCTGACCATTTGATCGCTGCTGGTGTTCGCCAGAATGTGTTGAGGCCAGCGGACCACAAGCGGCACACGGTGACCACCTTCCCAGATGTCTCCTTTGTGTCCTCGGTATGGACCACTCGGCATGTGGCCGGCATCCACGAGATCTTTCCAACCAGTGTAGTGCGAGTGACCATTGTCGGCCGTGAAAATGACAATCGTGTTGTCCGCAATGCCAGCATCGTCAATCGCTTTGATCACTTGCCCGGCGGACCAGTCGGTTTCCATCACGAAGTCGGCAATCGGGGCGATGCCGCTCTTCCCTCGAAACTGCTCGGACGGGACAACTGGCTCGTGTGGTGATGTCATCGAGAAGTAGAGAAAGAAGGGTGTTTTCTCTTTTGAACGATGGTGAATATGTTGCACGGCTCGTCGTGTGATTTCTGGAAGAATTGCCTGCATCTTCCAGCCGGGAGCCATGGGAGTGCCGACGAAATTCTTGGGGAGGACGATCCCTTCGCTCGTGTCGTGTTTGTATTCGTCTGTCGGCAGGATCGCGACCCTGTCGTTTTCGATCCATGTAAACGGTGGCAGATTCGGGAGGTCGACGCCAAAGAACTCATCAAAGCCACGTTCTGTCGGACCACCATTGATCGGTTTCGTGAAGTCCCATTCCAGTCTCGCGAGTCCGTTCCCAACTTCGTTCATCCGGCTTCGCTGCGGACCTGCCCAATTCCAGCCCAAGTGCCATTTCCCGATGCATGCAGTGTGATAGCCATTTTGTTTGAGTGTGCCGGGGAGGGTCGGACGCTCGGCGGCGATCAATGGAGGTTCGTACGCTGCAATGACCCATTCTTGTAGTCGAGTCCGCCAGGCATAACGACCAGTGAGCAGACCATATCGTGTCGGTGAACAAACCGCCGACGGGCTGTGTGCATCAGTGAAGCTCATGCTCTCTCGAACGAGCTTGTCGAGGTATGGCGTCGCGATTTTGTTCTTCGGGTAGTGAGCCTGAATGTCGCCAACGCCGAAATCATCCGCCAGAATGATCACAATGTTGGGCTGCGTCTCCGCTGCCAATGAAACTTGTACAACCAAGGAAGTGACTGCAAGTAAAAACAATGAGAGAGATCTCTGCATTCTGAATTCTCTGGTAGAAAAGTGTTTGCCTCACAGTCGTGAGATTTATTCCGTACATTTTAAGATACCGGTTCCAGTTGGAAAATCACACGGAAGGGGCGGATAACTCGAAAGTCAAAGACAGCCATGTTTGAAAATGTCGTCAAAATTCGGTGAGTTTCTAGTTTTGTGCGTGATTCCAGTATTCTGAAAACGCCAAGAAATATGTATCCCGGCGAAGTACGCCAAATCAGCTTGGTTGATTTTCAACCTTGACTTTTTCAGCTAACTCAAGAGAAGGTAATTGTAATGCGATGTTTTTCTCGTCCAGGTGCCGTCGCACTTTTGCTTTTTTGTACATCGACAGTTTACAGCCAACCGGCAGAAAGTTTGCCTGAGAAGTCAGTTCAACAATTGTTCGGTGAGGCGAAGCAACTTTCCAAATCTCCCGACAATAATGCGCAACTTGCAGAAAAGTACCGAGCCGTTATTGATCTTCATCGTGCAAACGAAAAAGCGTTTCGTCAATCGTTGAAGGAGATGATCAAATACTACGAAGACTCCGGACAGCCAGAAAAAGCGGTCCGCTTAATTGTCGACCTGACGTCACAAGAGAGTTTGAGAAAGCATTACGAGGCACTGTCAGGAATCGCAGAGGGACTCAATCGAAAGCATCCAGATCTCGTCAAAAAAATTGCCAGGGAAATGCAGCAAGCTGCTAAAGAAGAAAGATCGGTTCCCCAAATTGCTCCTGTCGTTTCGCTTGCCGACTCGATCTTGCAGCGAGAAGACAAGGCACTTCGAGAAAAGAGCCTGGAAAAACTTCAAGGATTACTCTCCCCCGATTCGACGGATAAAACCAAACGCTCGGCCTTGGTGACTCTTCAAAAAGCCTTTGCTGCAAAATTTGACCACAAAAGTTTTCGACCTGTTGTTGTCCCACTTCTCGATTCAGAAGACTCGCTGGTTCGAATGTTGGCAGTACAGTGCCTCCCAGGTGCTGGAGGCACTGCTGAAGACCTTCCGAAAGTCGCTACGATGGTCGAGGATGAATCTCATCGAGTTCGCAGGAGTGTCGGTTCGGCATTGATCCACATCGCGAACGGAGAACACAAAGAGATCGTTATCCCGGCACTCATGCAGCTGATGCAAGACGAAGAACACGAGGTCATCAAAAGCAATATTCGTTCAATGTGGGGCCAGTACACATCCCCAGAGTATGACGAGTTTCTTGTCAGCCTCTCAAATGAACCGAGATATCATCACATTGTCATCTACCACTGTCTGAGCACGATTCAGAAAAAAAGTTTGATCGTTTGTCGTCGTCTGGTTGAAGAACTGAATGATCCAGATTGGAACAACAGTGGTCGTGCCGCCTGGGGGCTGACCTATGGCGTGACCGAAGAAGCAAAACCTTTGGTTGAAGCAGGCCTGCTCAAAGCGATCCCGGAGGAGACAAACCAATACACTCGAAAGCAGGAATTTCGAGCATTACAACAAGTCGCCACGGATAAATCCCGAGCCTACTTACAGTCCGTCGTTGATTCCGAATTAGAGACTGATCAGTTCAAGCATCTCGCCGCTGGTGTCTTGTCGAAGTTGGATCAAAATTGATTCGCCACCGATCAGCCCGAGCTGAACTGTGAGGCAAAGACGTGGTATCGAGTTGACGAAACTGTCACGGACCGACTGGGCTGCCGATTTCTGCCTGGGAGCGGAAGTTTCTCCCTCGACCGATGAGATCGGACTCTTCGTCGATGGGAGCGTTGCGGCGGATTAAATTGTAGGTGAAGTCGTGCCGGTCAGTCACTTTTCTTGGCATGAAGTGATTTGTGAAGAAATCAATCGGGAACTTCTGACCAGGTGGTGCTGCAACTGGTTGCAGAACGGAAAGCGTGTCGTACCCTGGTGCTGAGAGGGTTACGTCGTGCGTCCCGTAATACTTGAAATCCATCGAGACTGGCGTGAGACCAACTCGTTCACCATCCACTTCAACAAGCGCCCCGGCTGGGAATGAGCGAATCGTCATTCGGCGACTCACGCAGCCGGATGAAAGAGCTCCCAGAAGTAAGCAAATCATTCCTGACAAACAAAAACTCGCAAAGCGAGTTCTGGCTGTACAAGAATCAGACTGTTTTTGAGGATTGAGCATTGATAATTCAGGCAACCGAACCGGTTCCTGGAATGTTTGGAGGGAATGAGGACTGCGGAGTCTAAACGGCGGCGATTCGATTCACCAATAGAGATTTTGAGGAGTCACAACCTGTTTGTGGAATGGATGTTGCAGCTCATCAACAGGAGCTGGGAGTTAGCCCCAATGCAGGCTGATCGCAAGAATCAGAAGTGCGATGGCAACGGCATCGCCAGGATGAAATCGGTCGCTCTGGCGGGTTCTGCGAAAGTATTCAAGCATTGCTCCGGTGGGGCAGCCGAATCGGCAGTAAGCCATCGGAACGAACAGCGATGCGATGAGTCCAACGACTGCAATCGAAATTGCCGACCAGCCTGCAATTCGAAACAGGTAGGCATCGAACGGTTCAACATCAACCAGACTGAACCGTAAAGAGAGCATCGACACGACAATCACCCAAGTCAGTAAACCGACGGGAATCAGGGACAATAACCTCTTTAAATTTTTTCCGGGATGAAACTGGAACTTCAAGCGATTGCGAGCGAGTTGTTGCAGGGCGCCATGTGGGCACAAGTGCGAACAGTAAACGTTTCTTTTTGTGACGACAGGCAGTGTGAACGCAATGCCAACGAGGACAACGAGTCGCGTTGCCGTTTTCCAGGGGATGCCGTTTTGTGCCCAACCGACCAGCATTGCCTGGGAGAGGAGATCTCCATTCAGGAAGCCGATATATCCGATCAAAACAAGTTGGTAGATGATTCGCAGCCAGCTAATACCGCGAAGATGAGTCGAGGCAATCAAGACGCCGCAGAAGATTATACCGAGTGTTCCATAGTCCGCGGAATTGAGCCTCCAGCCATTTGCTTTTGTCGCTTCATTCACCGAAGGATTCGTAAATTCGTGTTGTGCCGCTTGAATCACACTTCGCGCGACCGCCATGCTTGTGAAAGTGGCTCCAGAGACACCTTCGACACCGTTCGCTTCCAAGTCGTAGCGGGCAAGTTCGTCGAGTGTGAGGTCATTGAAAAGATCAGGCCAGGCCCAGTCTTCGTTCAGGTAATCAACATAAGGATGATTGTCGAAACTTTTGCGGACGTGAATTCTCGAAACCGTTCCTGCGGTGGTGAGAGCGATCAAAGTTTCGGTCGGTCCCTGATAGCCGACGATGTCGTCCGACTCAGGAGACGTACTCAAAATGTTGCCGAGCGAAGTTTCGTTTTCGTCCAGGACTTCCCAACCACGTTTGAAATCTTTCGAAGGAACGAGTTTCTTCGCATTTGGAAAGAGAGGTTGAACGTCTGCGAGGGTCATTGGTTCCGGGAAGCGGAGTGACAGGACATTTCCTCCGACACGATGAAGGATCGATTCGGCAATCGATAAGCTGGTCAGAGTTGCTCCGGAGACAGCGTCAATATCTTGCATTTCAGAGAGTTCTTGCCAGGAACGTCCGCGAAATTGCAACCAGAAACGAGTATCTTTGTTGACTTCAGCAACATGGTCGCGAGTGTCCAAACTCCAGACAATTTTCGTTGCCGTCAATCTCAAGTCGGAGTCAAATGCGATGATGACATTCGTCGGTCCTGAGAAGCCGATGAAGTGGTCTGCTCCCGGCGAAGTTGCCGTCAGGTAGCCGAGAACGTGTTCGTTCTGGTCAAGGACGGGATGCAATCCGCTGTTTGCATTGGCTGTTCCTAGACTCACCGCACCGTCAAACAGATTGAGATG
>JAJDEL010000419.1 GCA_029259835.1 Planctomicrobium sp.
AATGACCGCATACCCACACAATTGGCAGAATCGGATCGAGGAACTGATACGATCCCGTCCAAGGTGAGTCGTCACTGGACGCGAATCCACGCATATAAAACAGAAAGTTTTGGTGCCCTTCGCGAAACTTCCGTTCCTCAATGGTGGTCACTGCTTGAGATGGTAGAGGTTTCACGTAAGTTCAAAACGTGGTGGCATTTCAGCCACTACGTGCGTAATGTCAATACTATCGACTTTGGGTTTGCGGGCAAGTTTTGTGAGCCGCTGGCGCTAGTCACGTGCCTTCTAGTAATAACGTTTTCTCGTGATCACGCACGACGCTAGCGCGTTCGGCTCATGATGTGTGGTTCCAAATAGATGACTACGGACGCAATGTTGTCGATTGTAGGGTGCAATCGCGAAGACGTTTCTCGTCGGGTTCGTGGGGCGTTGTGACGGCATTCACGCTCGGCGTTCCATCTGGACCACGAGAGAGCGTGATCGGAGTCGAACAAAGGTCTTCTGCGTAGTAAGTTTCTGTTGGGAAGATATCTGCTGGATATGTGAAGTTGTCGAGCATTCCCAAAGCGATGCAGTGACCGACACCGACTGCACTTTCCAGCATGCCGCCTACCCAACATGGGATTCCAGCAGCCTGAGATAGATTGTGAATCTCAATTGCGTTCGTCAGTCCACCGACGCGACCTGGTTTGATATTGATGTACTGACAACTGCCGAGTTCAATTGCCTGTTTTGCACGCCGCACTGAATTGATGCTTTCGTCGAGACAGACCGGCGTCTTGATTGAGGCTTGAAGTTGTGCGTGTTCGTGCAAATCGTCGTACGCGAGCGGTTGCTCAATCATGGAAAGATCGAGGCTATCGATTTCTTTGAACATCTCCATGTCTTGCAGCGTGTAACCACTGTTGCAGTCGATGTGGAAGACAGTCTCTGGGAATTCTTCGCGAACGCGCTTGAGCATCGGCAAATCCCATCCGGGGCGGTACTTGAGTTTGACTCTGGGGTAGCCAGCTTGAACAGAATTCGAAACCAATGAGAGAAGATCACCGAGAGTGTCGCGTACTCCAAAGTCGTCACCGACGGGGATTGAGTCTCTCGTTGCACCAAGTAATTTGTGAAGCGGCTTATCTTCCAGTTTCGATTTCAGCGACCACCATGTATTGTCCAGGAGCGCTTTCGCAAACGAGTTGCCTTTGTAAATTGAAAGCAGGTCTTGAACTTGCCGTCCAGATTCAATGTCTTGCCCGATAATTCGTGGAGCGTGCCAGCGCTGAACAGTCTCATACACGCCGCCCGCCCATTCAGGACTATAAGTCGGCGATGCCAGCGGACAACTTTCTCCCCATGCGGAGACGGACCCTGAGGACATCCTGCAGAGGACCGATTCGACAACGGAATCCTCACCGTATGCTGTTCTCCAGGGAGTCAGTAGCGGCATTGCAACGTGAAACAATTCAATGCAGTCGATTTTCATTTCAGCTTCTTGTCTTATTCAAATCATCTTCGAATCGGACTGATATTGTTTATTACCAGCCGAGTGACATATTGCTTTCAATTGCGAGCTGTGCTTCATGGAGATCAACACCGGTTTCCTGGCGGTAGAGTCGGATCGCGTGGATCTTGTCACCAGCTGCTTTGGACAGACAGTCGCGTGCTTTTTCACATGGGTCTGCTGTTAATTCCAGTCCTAACAATCGCTTGGAGATGACCCAGACGTCACGCGGTCTTTGGTGAACACGTTTGACGGCTTCGTCCGGATAATGCTCTTTAGCAAACTGCAAGGCTTCATCTTCGTCCCCGGCCCAGCCGACCATGATATGCGCGTCGGTTTCGATTTCAAAAAGTGGCATCGCTGATCCTCAACTCTGAAATGACTAACTGGTCAACCGATATTCGGTAGTACAGAGAAGTCTACAGATCAGAGTGGAGCGAGGACAACTCTCTACCTTTCTCCTACAGAAAGCAATCTCTATTTGATGACACGGCTGATTTCGTCAACCGAAGTCATGCCTCGCACGACAAGTCGTAAACCTTCTTCCTGCATGTAGAGCATTCCGTTTTTACGAGCTTCGTTGCGGATCGCAGACATCGTTGAGGCATCACGAATCATGTCGCGGATGCGCGGGGTAATCAGCAGCATTTCAAACACACCGACACGCCCAACGTATCCAAGTCCATTGCACTTCGTGCAAGGTGAGACTGGGTTGGCTGGCGGGCGATAGAATTCCTTGATTTTTTCCGGCGGGAGTCCCACAGCTTTGAGCAGTGAAGCTTTCGGCTTGTACGCTTCTTTACATTTCGGGCAAAGCCGCCGCACAAGCCGTTGCGCCAGAATTGCTGAGATCGATGTCGAGATCATGAACGGCTCAACACCTAAATCGAGTAACCGATAAAGAGCGGTGATCGTGTCGTTTGCGTGAACAGTTGAGAAAACCATGTGGCCAGTGTTTGCTGCCTGGCAGGCGATTTTGGCGGTCTCATCATCACGGATTTCTCCAATCATCACCACATCTGGATCTTGACGAAGAATACTTCTCAGTGACTTTCCGAACGTGTTGCCCGCTTTCGTGTTCGTTTCGATTTGCGTCACGTTTTCCATCTTGTATTCGATGGGATCTTCGACGGTGATGATATTCTTCTCGAAGCTGTCAATGCCGTTGATGCAGGCGAAGAGCGTGGTCGATTTCCCTGCTCCTGTTGGCCCGCAGACCAGCATGAGTCCATGCGGTTGTGCAATCGTTGTTTCCAAGTCACGTTGCAGCTGCTTTCGCATCCCGAGTTTCTCAATCGTCCCGACGGAGTTCGATTGGTCGAGAATACGCATACTTAATTTTTCGCCGTGTCGTGTCCCTTGCGACGCAACACGAAAATCGATTTCTCGATTTTCGGCAATCGCTCCAAAACTTCCGTCTTGCGAGCGGCGTTTCTCCGTAATATCCATTGCACAGAGAACCTTAAAGATGTTCACAATCGCATCACCGAGACCTTTATCGAACGGTTCAGCCGGGTACATCACTCCGTCGATGCGAATACGAATTCGAAGTTCGTCATCAGTTGGTTCGAGATGAATGTCCGTCGCCCTCCGAAGCAAAGCGTCGTAAACAAGTTCTTTTGCGGCAACATATCCTTTCGATGATTCGACCTGTCGTGTGCGGTTATCGTCGCGCTGCCCCGCTTTTGTTTTTCCGATAAATCGAATTGGTGGACCAGAAGCAACTTCAGTCTTCTCACGCCCGCCAATATGTATACCAATTTTTGCGAGTTGTTGTTGTGTCCAGCGGTAGATGTGATCTGGTGTCATCACTCGACGAGATTCCGGAACACGACTATTTCTCTCAAAAATGTAGAAGCCCAGGGGGCTTCCAATCGAGAAAATCATCGCCAGAAAGCCTACGAAGAACATCGGAATAATTAGTGCCGCTGGGAATGCAACAGCACCTCCTATGAGCATGAGCCCATTCCAGAAGGGCGGCCGGACTTGAATTCCTCGGCTATCTTCATGAACCCAATTTGAATAGTGGAGCCAAAAAGCCAACATCGCAATGATGAATGCAATCTTGATCAATGAGAGGTAGTAGCCGATCTGTGGTGCAACCGATGCACGAAGCCCATGATCAGGTCGTGAAGGAAGAGTATTCCCCCGTGTGAACGCATCGTGCGGAGCCGGATACTTCCCAACAGCCAAGACGGACCCGACGACAGGGGCACCTCCTGCGGGAGCCGCGACAGGCGCAGCAACCGGCGCCTGTGCTGGTCCAGCGGCTGGCACAGAGACAGGTTTCTGAGCGATTCCAGTTGAACAAATGAGCAACAATGTCAGAAAAATCACTCGGGTTCGAATTTGACTCAACGTTCTTCCCACAGCCCTCAATCCTTGTTTGAGATGTTTCAGTTTCATCGTTGGTTTATGCACAGAGTTTCGTTGAAAACCAGCCATTGTTACAGAATCGCAGGGCCCTTCACTTCAATCCCTTTGATCATCATCTTCAATTCTTCAACGTTCGGTGATATCTCGAAGGCTGCTTGTCGACTGACAAATTCTCGGTCAACAAAACTGTACAACGAATCATTAAACAGTTGCATCCCTTCATCCTTACCAATCCGAATGGCGGCGGAGAGTTTCTCGTCTGACGCTTCAAGCACAAGTTTTCGCACAGTTGGATTGAAACGCATGATTTCGACAATTGGAACTCGTGAAGGAATATCGACAATAGTTTTGAGTAGTTTTTGACCAACGATGGCCTTCATGTTCATTGCCATACTCGCACGAATCGCGTTGTGCATCGCCTGAGGAAACAAGTCTAAAATTCGTTGAATTGTCCCTGGTGCACTTGAAGCATGGATCGGTCCAAACACAAGGTGTCCAGTTTCGGCGGCGTGAATTGCGGTTTCAAATGTTTCCATGTCCCGCAATTCCCCCACCAGAATAATATCCGGATCTTCACGAACAGCATGCTTCATGGCGACGCTGAAATCGATGACATCCATCCCGACTTCACGCTGGTTGATGAGACACTTGTCTGCCGTATAAACAAATTCAATCGGGTCTTCAATCGTCAGGATATGTTTGCGATACCGTTGGTTAATCCAGTCCAGCATGGAAGCAATCGTCGTCGACTTCCCTGATCCGGTCACACCCGCGAGCAAAACCATTCCCTGATCGTATTTACAAAGTTCTTCTGTAATCGGGGGAAGATATAGTTTTTCGAATGGAGGAATTGTCTGTTCAACTTTTCGAGCCACCATTCCAGGAAGCCCAAGTTGCTTGAAGAGGTTCACACGAAATCTCCATTCGCTCCCCTCGACTGGCACGATATGGGCGAAATCGGCTCCTCCTTCTTCTTCAAAAATTCGCTTATTACGATCGTCCATCACTTCGTAGAACATCGCCCAGAGTTGTTCTGCAGTGAGAGGAGGCATCGTTAACTCACGGATCGATCCTTTCACCCGCAACATGGCAGGTTTGTCGGTTTGCAAGTGAAGATCTGACGCATCATGCTGAATCTGTAGCTTAAACAGCTTATTGATTTCCGGCTCGATCCCCTTAATTTTCCATTCCGGCTCTTTGTTGGGTGCGTTGGATTTCGCAGATGGTGCTTTTTTAGTAGAAGACATGGATGATCTCCGAGACAATATCAGATGCTGTTAATAACCAGAGGAAAGGAAAAACGTAGAAGTATGGCGCAATTCAACCGAAGGCAGTTCAACCGCAGAAAGTATAGCAATGACAATGACTTCCTGAAAATGGTGCTCATTTCTTGAGTGTGAGTAAAAACGCGATTATTCGCAATTTTGGTGATCAGAAGAAAAAATTTCTGATGATGTTCATGCAAACAGGTCGAATTAAAGAATAGTCGTAGCGGGATTCCGCTGATTTGAAGGTTGCGCACACACTAAATCTTTGAATTCCGTTCTGGACGTCAGCAATCCTGTGTATGGACGAACAGAGGCTGAATAATGAGTTTTTCTGACTCACAGCAACGTCAATTTTCCTTTCGTATTGAGCGGGGACAAACTCAT
>JAJDEL010000420.1 GCA_029259835.1 Planctomicrobium sp.
GCGCTTCGTACCTGAAGGAAAAAAAGAAACGACATCGCCACGATCACGCCGCCCCACCGTAACCGGGCGGACTCAGGCGCTCCCCAACGTTGACATAACTGTGGGAAGGTATTTCGCACGGCTTCTGTTAAAAACATTGGCAAAATGACGATCTCTGCCAGGCACAGCAACGCAATATGTCGCAAGTGAACTGCTGCTTGAATTGCAATCAAAATCAGCGTGAGCAGGTCGACCCATTTCCAGTTACGGCTGAGACTGATTGCAAAGAGCAAGATCAGAAATGGGGCGATATAAACCCAGGAAAACCCAACGACCCAGACAGCTTGCCATTCCCGAACAACTTGGTCGGTTCCCAAATGTATCCACAGCATTCTGTGCAATTCAATCCCATAAGGAGTGATTAAGGTTGCTGTGATCGAAGCCAGGCTGACTCCGGTGAATTTCATCGCAGTTTTCACCTCAGACCGATTTCTCCAAGCCCGAATCCATGCCAACCCAGTAAAATAGCAAACAAAAGCGACTCCCGCCAAAAAACCACCATGATGATTGACCCAAATCACGGTGAGAATTGGCAATACCCAAACGGAATTTGACCACGAATTCCAGGTCCGTCTGAGAATCGTCAAGAAGATCGGGAACAGCAGAAATGTCATCAATTGTGGTCGAACATAAACGACAAAATTCCCTAAGCAGAGTGTCGTGAACGTAAAGAGCATCAGCCGGGCGCCCAGATTCGATTCTGATTGACAAAGCTGCCAAGTCAGCCACGCCATCATTCCCCCCAGAATGGCGAACTTCCAGGTAAGCAGTCCAGCATTTCCGAAATGAGTCCACAACCAGCCGAATTCGTATTCCGTTGCCCATTCGTGATTGACCCAGAGATCGCCACCTGCCGTGTAGGAGAAAGGATCGGTCCGCTCGACCAAGACTCCCTGATCAATGGCTCGAATTCCATAGAGTGTATGCCCCCAAAGGTCCGGATCTGCCATCGTGAACGAGCAAAGAAACAACCACGAAGCAGCCCCAAGCAAGATCGTGACCAGGATTTTCTCCATATTTTGCTTGCGCTCTGGCATTTTCTCCGCTCAATTTCACTTTGAATCAACAGAACTGTAAACAAACGGCTACGTGTAAACCGGTACCATCATCTGTTGTATCGGCAATTCTGATCGTGCTTGCGGTAAAGTTTGCACAATTCTCGTCGCCTCGTAAGACGCATCGATCTGAAAGTCTCGTTCTGTCGAGCCAGGAAAAGTTTCCGCGACTCGTCGCCATACGGCACGTTTTGTGCTTATTAGTAGAACTGTTACGTCACCACTCATCTCAATATTTGAAAGAGGTGGCGAAACCAAAGCGACGAACAACGGCTTCATTTATTCCCTGAAACGACTCGGAAATTCCTGGAACGGACTCAATCAAATTTCTATTGGGTAGAAATTTGACTCAACACACGGTGCAAAATGACAAAACGACGAAAAATCGCTTCAACTTTTCTGATCGTTTTGGGAATGTGTTTCGTTTCCTTGATGCAACAAGGGTGTGCTAAATCTCCCAGCGAAAAGCTGATCGGTCGCTGGTATTCCGGGGACATGACGATTCGCTTTCGAGAAGACTCCGGAGTGATCTGGAACTCACCTCGCGGACTTGCATTGGGACGGTATGAGTTTTCAGGAAAAACTCGTGATATCAAAAACGATAAAAAAGACCCTAACCTCTTCATTGATGTCGTTAGAAATGACACACGACAGCAATTCCAGTTCGAAATCAGTTTTCTGGGTACAGATCGGCTGAGGATTCAACTGATTCCAATCGGGCGGGAAGTGACCGGGACAGATGCAGCACAGGGCATGGTTTTACGGCGTGCTAACGATAACACGCTCGGCGGTGCGGTTGTTAAAGTCGCGAAGAAGTAGTGACTGCGAATGGCAGTTCTGAGTCGTCAATACTGCCTCTGCAACCAACATTGACAATTCTCATTTCTCAACCGGTCGTTCGATTGTGACCAGTCAGGTCCATGCGTTAAATAGTGCCATAACGAAACACTCTTTAGCGCTGAAACCGACTGACCATGAACAACCGTATCTTTAATTTCTCTGCTGGTCCCGCTGTCCTTCCTGTTGAAGTCCTGGAGCAAGCTCAAAGCAGTTTGCTTGATTTCGACGGAACTGGTATCGGGATCATGGAGCATTCTCATCGTGGTGCCGCATTCTGCAGTGTTCTCGACCAGACAATTGCAGACTGCCGTGCGATTGCTGACATTCCTGGCGATTATCAAATCCTCTTTATGCAAGGGGGAGCCTCGTCTCAATTCTTCACGGTCCCTATGAACTTCCTGAGTGCAGGAGAGACAGCGGACTACTATGTGACTGGTTCCTGGTCAAAAAAGGCAGTCGCTCAGGCAAATCGATATGGCACGCCACACATCGCATGCACAAGTGAAGACAGAAACTTCTGCTACGTTCCTCAGGAAGCAGAGTTCTCCCCGCAACCAAAGTATGTGCATTACACATCCAACAACACGATTTTCGGAACTCAATTTCACAGTGAACCAACTGTTCCAGATCAGTCACATCTCATCTGTGACGCCAGCAGCGACATCTTTTCTCGGTCTCTCGATATCCGCAAGCATGGAATGATCTACGCTGGTGCTCAGAAAAACCTCGGGCCATCGGGAGTGACTCTGCTGATCGTTCACAATGACCTTGTTGAGGCAGGAAGCCGCGACATCCCGGAAATGCTCCAGTACCGAACATTTTCTAAAAACGATTCCTGCTACAACACACCTCCGACGTTCGGAATCTTCATGATGGGGCTGGTCTTCAAATGGATTCTGAAGCAAGGCGGATTAAAAGCAATTGAAGAAATGAATGAAGAGAAGGCGGGAACCCTCTACTCTCATCTCGACAACGGTAATTTGTTTCGAGCAACTGCCGACGAGAACAGCCGATCATTGATGAATGTCACATTCGTCACCGGAGATGATGAACTCGACAAAAAATTTATTGCCGAGGCAAAACAGGCCGGCTTCGACGGACTGAAAGGTCACCGAAGTGTCGGAGGAATGCGGGCCAGTATCTACAACGCATTCCCCGCCGAAGGCATCAATGAACTCGTCAAGTTCATGCAGAATTTTGAATCGAAGAATTCCTGATTCAACGATCTAAAATTTTGCGAAATCAGCTGCTAGGGCGCTAATCCTGGATTCAATGCAGGTTCGCGCTCATAACCGGGGCAAGCCCTCAATGCCGTCTACTTTGTGCTTGCGAACAAGTCTCATGAGCCGTTGGCGCTAGCCTCGGGCCTTGC
>JAJDEL010000043.1 GCA_029259835.1 Planctomicrobium sp.
CATCTGTCCCGGCAGTTCCTTGAACAAGCAGTGTCGAAGTCCCGCAAATCGCGGTTGCCAAATGCTCGCTGACCCAGCTTTTCGCCGTCCCAGGGATTCCATACAGCAACAACGCCCGATCCGTTGCCAGCGTCGCAATCGCGATCTCGATGAGTCGCTCATTCCCGATATATTTCGGAGATATTTCGGTCCCATCCTCCAGTGTACCACCGAGCAAATACGTTTTTACGGCCCAGGGGGAAAGCTTCCAATTCGGCGGTTTCTGACGATCATCAAACTCGGCGAGTGAGCGAAGTTCATGAGCATACTCCTGCTCTGCATGAAGTCGGAGAAATTCAGCAGCAGCGGAGTCTTTTTTCGTTTTGGGCATTGGATTCGACGGTAAGTATTCAAGAGTAGGGTGCGGTGCAACAAGTCGACGTCAGTGTACCGGTTGTATCGGCAGATACTACCACCCCAAGTGTGACGTTGATACTTAACCGGCTGGCTTGCGAAACCCACCGCTTCGTGCTGAATTCATCAGCATCTGACTCGTTTGTTGGGTTTCGCTTCGCTCCACCCAACCTACTGTCATTAAGATTTTCACCTTCCGGATTGGATACTTGCTATACCCACACATCGGACAAGTTCCCGAGTGATTCTTTTAACACACCTAATAGTTCCTCTTTAGAAATATCCATTGTAAACACCGAGCCCGTTTCTTCGGATGGAATATGGCGTGAATCCCAATATGACCACAGTAGAACTCCGTCTGAACCTTGCTCAAGGAAGAAGCACCTAGCCGGGCAGGTACTCACGTCATAGCATAGAACTTGGTGTAACTCATTCTCTTCCTCGTCAAATCGCTTGAAGATTTCAGGTAGACGCAATCCGTGAAGATCTGGTCGCCCAAGATCATTGTTTTCAAGTCGTCTGATTTCGTTCTGCAACTTGGTGTAGAAGGATGGAAGATAAACAACATCGTCAATCGGGTTTATCGGTTGCCCCGCTGACCATATTGTGATGTGCTGGTGTTGTTTCGATTCGCTCCAGTACGGCCCAATCTCGAACGCAAATCGTGTCTTATCGCCAACAATATTCATTAACCGTTTCCTCGGGTCGGGTGGCACGCTCTGAGTGGAGCGCAGCGGAAGGGGTGCTGCTCTTCATTAGGATTCGTCTACACATCATTCACCGGCGTTGCCTCGATTCAAATTCTTCTGCAATTGCACGTGGGTCGGTTTTCTCCACGCTCAACTTGTTTGTTGGGTTACGCTTTGCTGCACCCAACCTAGGACCATTGAGTCTAATTCATATTGGCTCCCATTCCCTTACTCATGCTCCAAGGCGTCTCGGTCAAAGATCACGAGGCTGTTTCCTTCTCGAGAGGCGACGAACAATAAGTTGCCTCGGACTGCTACGCCATAGGTTTTCTTTAACAGAACCGGGTCACGGTAGGCAGTCAAGTATAAAGGCTTCTTAGAGTTGGAAATGTCTAGCACGACCACGCCGTGACCTTCAACCATCGGTAAATAAGCTCGGTTGCCAGAGACGATACAGCGGTTCGGTTTCCCGAGTCTCTGGTTCACTAATTTGGCATGAAGTTTGGGATTGTTTGGTTCGGTGACGTCAAAAACAAGAAAAGCGTTTTTGTCCCAGTTGACGGAATAAAACATGTTGTCGACGATTTGGCCACTTACATGACCAATGTCTGGTCCAAAGACTTGCGTCACGAATCGCGGCTTGGCTGGGTTCTTGACATCGACAACGGACAAACGATTTCGTTTGCCGAAGATCGTGCCGACGTATGCGTAATCTTTATGGAGTAGTACGCTGAACGGACCATCATCCTCAGTCGTCACTTCCACAGAGCCAACAACGACGGGCTTCATAGAATCACGGACATCAATCACGAAGAGTTTCTTCTCTTGCAAGTTTGTGATGTAGCAATAGCCGTCACGATACGTTGCTTTATAGAGTACCCCTTGACCGCCGATGGTCACTGAACTGAGCAGACGCGGAGCCGACTTATCAGTGACATCAATAATGAGCAATCGATGGCTGCTCATGGACGTCAGGAAAATCGTGCTTCCGTTGATTGCAAATCCTGCGGCTGATCCAAGTTTGGGATGAGTGAAACTGGAGACCACTTTGGGGTGGGAAGGATCCTTAATGGAACAAATCGTGAGCCGCTGACCTTCGCGACACGGCAGGTACGCATAGTCACCTTTAAGAAAAACATCCTCAGTCCCGCGCAAATTGACCGAATCAACCAGCTGACCGACAATAGAAGGCGGTGTTTCGGCTTTTAAAGCTCCTCCTTCATGAACAAACAGAACGCCAGCAAGTGCAAGCATAGTCGCGAACAGTTTATTGAGCATTTGCAAATTCATTAGTTGTGGTTGTCTTTGAATTGAAATGGACTTATTGCTGTGTAGATTCTTTGCTTCGTTGTAGCTCAACTTCACGGTAAAATCTTGCTCGGAACTGGATTCTTTTGGGACGAGTGGCACGAAACGCCGTTCGGGAACTAAGCCGACGGTTTCAGGACCGGTTTTAGTCTTGTCCGTGGGGCGTAGCGGTGAGCAGACCATAGCAATCCAAATGGCCCATGTGAGTCGCCCACCTCAGCAACTTGAGGCATGGAGGTCGAGCTCCTGATTTGAGGGAAGTCGTCGACCTATAACCTATAAGTGTAGGTGATTCACGAAGTTTCTTGTAAGAATGTTCCAACCGTTGTTGAGTTCCTCTCGTACGACATCCACCGGACGCTGAAGGTGCTTCCGACCGATAATTCATTAAGGCTGCCAGAGGATGGATGGAATTTCTACGAAGAAGGCAAGGAATCCAGGTAATCAATGTCGAAGTCTTCTCCAAAAGCGCCTGGAATATGCCCAACGATTGAAGCGGCAGTTGAAGCGATTGATTAAGACCAAGAAAATTTCCATCTACACCGTGGTAGGATTCTCGGTCTTCGACCCAGGCGCAGCTTTTCTCCTTTTTCCGCTGGCAGTTGTGCTCATCCCTGCTGTATTTCTGCGACATCGGATGGCCAGCAAGCTTTATCAAGAGGGCCTGGCGGTTGAGTTTTATCGAAATGCAATAGCCCGGATGGAGGATCGTTGGGTTGGACGGGGCGACGCAGGCGTCCGATATCTCACTTCTGATCCGCTCTTTGCAGATGATCTGGATCTTTTTGGACGAGGTTCATTGTTCCAGCTTCTCTGTGCGGCTCGCACGTCCATTGGAAAAGACACACTCGCCAGCTGGCTACTACGCTCGGGTACGGTTGCAGAGATCCGTGAGCGTCAGGAGGCGGTGCGTGAACTGAGTCAACGCCTCGACATCCGAGAATCATTGGCCGTTTTAGAGTTTGACCGCGAAAAGTTTAGACTGGATGTGTTGGCTGAATGGGGGAACGCAGCCGATCCTTCACGAGAGTCGACCGCTCGCTTCTTCGGAGTGAGTGTAGTTGTCTCTGCTGTCGTACTGTGGAGTTTCGTCGGATTCGGATTCTGGTTCATCGTTGGGGTCTTGCTGATGGAATTCGGACTCCGCACACTCCTTCGCGATCGTCTGCAAGCGAACGCGGTACCAGCGGCTGAGATGCTGCAAGCTCGCGCTGCACTTGCGATTATCCGGAATGCCGTGTGGCCGGTCTCTTTCCATTCACGTCTGTTGACTCAGATTCGCACGACAATCTGTTCACGAGAGGATGGTTCTACGCTCGTCCATGCCTTCTACGGATTCGTTGTCCGGAGTCCATTCCTGCTACTGATGGTTCGGCAGTTCACGTCTGGTGTCGACCGCTGGCGTAGGGATGTTGCGGCCCAATCACAAGAGCGACTTTTGGCATGGGGACAGCTTGAGGCATTAGCCAGTCTGGCTCAGTATCGATTCGAACAACCGGATACGTCATTTCCGGAAGTGGTGTCAGCATCGCCATGCTTTGAAGCAACGCAAATCGGACATCCGCTGATTCCGGCCTCGAGACGCGTTACAAACGATGTCACACTGAACGACTCCTTGCGCCTGCTCATGGTCAGCGGCTCCAACATGTCCGGGAAGAGTACAATGCTCAGGACAGTGGGCATCAACGCCGTTCTTGCCTTGGCTGGAGGACCGGTCTGTGGTGAGCGGTTGCGCTTAACGCCCTTTGCGATCGGTACAGCAATGCGATTCCATGATTCACTTGAGCAGCAGACATCGCACTTCTATGCCGTGCTTACTCGGCTGCGCCGAATCATGCAGCTCCCCACTGATGGTCAGCCCTTGCTATTTCTTATCGACGAGATTCTACAAGGCACCAACTCACGAGACCGCGTCACAGGTGCTGAGGCCCTCGCGAAGGCTCTTTTAAAGCGCAACTCAGTAGGATTCATCACAACCCACGACCTGGAGTTGACTCGAATCGTCGACTCACTAGGAGAACACGCAGCGAACGTCAATTTTGTTGATCAACTTGTCGATGATGAACTCCATTTCGACTACATCATGCGGCCCGGAGTCGTGCAGTCTGGCAATGCGCTCGTCCTCATGCGCAAGATGGGGCTCGATGTCTAAAGCAGCTCCTAGCGAAGGACGAACTGTAATGTCTACCGGTGATTTGCTGATCTGCGTCGGACAAATCGAGCTGGACCGCCAGCAGGACGAGTGGCACGCTCAGACTGGAGCGAAGCGGAAGGATGGGCGTGGCGGATTCCAGTGTTGGCTTTCATTCTTCCGCCATCGGTAATGTCCAATTGAAGAGTCGCGACTTGTCTGTTGCTGAACTCCGGACTCTCATTTTCTCTCTTTGTCTTCTGAACATACCAGCTTCAACTCTACCTTCACCACGACCATGACTCCACTTCGTTCCGTGCTGGGCGGGCCACTCAACTGATCTTTTGTAACTCAACCTCTCGATAGAATCTTGCTCGGAACTGGATTCTTTCGATGAAGTGAGTGATCTGGCGTTCCATGTTCGCGAGTTGCCAGGGGGGGACTCCGTGGTCGCGGATTTTCCAGGGGGAGAGTGCGGTTTCGAAACATTCTTTCGGCAGGGCGACGGTGGCAATCGAGAGTGAGCCGAGCCAGTCGTAAACGGCGCGGTCACTGCGGGAACCGACCAGGCCACGCGTGACGCGCAGGTACTCTTTTCCGAACGCTGCCGACCAGGGGGCTGGGACGAATGAGACCAATGTTGCAATCGGGAGGTTCGCCGGGTCTGGTTGGGATTGAATCAGCCTGATGATTGAACGTTCCAGGTTGGGCTGGTCCGTGAAATTGGCGAGTTGTCCGAGGAAGTTTGATGCCTGATCTTTGACGTTTTGCTGCGGATGCTGCATCATCGCAGACCAATACTTCCAAAGTGGATCAAACCAATCGGAAGTTTCAGATTCAGGAGGGGAACTCTTTACGAACGCCTGCGTCCAACCGGTGATGACATCGTGTGCGAAATCGTCGTTCAGGATACCGTTGATCAATTCCACAGGCTTTGCACGAAAATGCTCCTGCCAGAATTCCAGCGAAACGCGTTCAACGAGTTCTTCCGTGAGTAATGCACGTAGCCCGCGATGACCGGGTGGTTTTCTGGGAACTCCGTCTTGTTCCCAATCTTTAGGGAGTTCTTCGGGCGGATGACACGTCAGCCTGAATTTCGCTTGCGCGCCTGAACTGATTTGAAGCAACTGCTGCCCACGTTCGCGAAATCTTTGGGCACATTGCGATGTTGGAATCTGTGACAGCAAACTTCCGGCGGTGACTTTCACATGTTTGCTACGGTCCGAAAGAGTCTGCTCCAAAAATTCTTCATCGGCGGTACTCAGTCCAATAGCAAGTTGCTCCAACATTTGTTTGCGGTCGTCGGCTTTTTCCTTCTTGAAGCATCCTTGCAGCCACTGGAGACCGGTCGCTGCATCGATTTCACGAAGTTTACGAAGCGCACGACAACGCTGCGGGACGGTTCCTTCATTCCAGATTTCTTCGAGGTGCGGAATGTCTTCTTCAGCGTTCAGTTCCTGATCTTTGAGCCAACTCCAGTCGGGATTGAACTCGCTGAGCCAAACGCCTCTTTTCCCGACAACTTCGCGAATCGCGGTCTGCAATTTCCTGTCTGTGAGATCGAGAAGGTCAGGCAGCAAAATCGCAGGCACCGACAAACCGTGTATTTGAAACTCGCGTAAAATTTCCGGAAGCAGGTCTTTCTTATCTGTGTGGATGACTTCCTTCATCGTGCGGATGAACGCGGCTGACCATGCCACACTCTCGTCATCGGGAGCCGGTTCCAACGGAGGAACGCTGCGAACTTCCTGCCCGGCACGTTGATAAACTGCTCGGCGCCCACATCGCAACAAGAATCTGGATTCCTCGGTCAACGAGTCGTCAGCTATTGTCAAACGGTCCGCTGAATTCGATTCGTCAATCGCAACGCCTGGGTGCTTGCCGGTGCCGACCAAAGCGGCTTTGAGAAGTTCGTTCATGAGCAGACCTGAAACTGCCCTTTGAACAGAAAACTCAGTGGCATCAATACGTCTCCGTTCCATTCCCCCATGATTTGAAACGAGTGTCCGCCTGTTGCAGAGAGAAGTCGGTAATGATCCTGCATCCGCAGCGGGAGGGCGTTGCCTTCTTGATCGCGAATAAACCATTGTCCATGTTCAGTCGCCATCGTGACATCTGAAAGAAGACAGCTACACGTCGGCAACCAGGGATTCTGAGCCAGTCGCTCTGCGTATTGATTGAGGAAATCAGAGATGGAATCTCCGAAGGTGAAATCTTCAAATGAGCAAGTGGTCTCGCCGGTTCGTTCCTGATACTTCGCGCGCTGACGAACAGTCCCTGGATAGAAGAGAAGCTTTCCGGATTGAATTGTTCCCGGGACAATGGACTCTGGGAACCCTTGCACGCCTGGAGCGAATTGCAGAAGAAGTGCTTCGCGCTGAGTCTTTCGCCCGATGGTCCAGGATCGCTGTGTTCTGAACCGTTCTTCGTCTTTGATTTGCTGCCCGAAGATGAACCAATCATCCTCAACGACTTCGCCTGTCTCGGTCAGTTCCGCTTGCGACACTGTCCAGCCGATGAGTTGCCGTACGTCTGCTTTTAACTCCGATGAAAGAGTCTCAGACCTTTGATAAGCATGAACTAGCAATCGCGTTTGTCCCAATTCGTCCATCATTCTTTGCGGCCAGTCGCGGGACGATTTTGGAATTTCCGCAAGGTTGCGGATTCGCGTTGCGAGGCCTTTTGCCTGAGAGTCGACGAGTCGCCGGGCTTGATCATCCCAGAATGTGAACGGTTTTGTTTCGAGACCCGCAATGCCGCCACGAATCAAATCATCCATCCAGACTGAGAGTTGTTTGAGCCCTTCGGCAACCTTCAACTCTCGCTCGTCGATTCGCTTTGCCTGCGCTGCTGCATCAACAGGTTTCGCTGGTTGCTGATCTTTTTCGGCTTTCGCCAATTCGCGCTGGCGTCGTTTTTCGATCCATTCGCGTACCCATTGCGGGGGTTCAGAAACCTCCAGGGCATCGGGAGTTGTCGCCAGTAGCATCAACAAAGCCAGAACATGCTTGCACGGAAATTTGCGACTGGGGCAATTGCAGCTGTAGCCCATATTTTGCAGGTCAACACGCACCTGAAAATTCCGACCGCCACGACACGTCCCCCAGAGAGCCGTCTCACTCAGCCCAGGTGATTCCCAAAGCCGGGGAGAAACCAACTTTTGTGCCGCCACGACGGAGTTCTCATCGGGAGCCATTTCCCTGACATATTCCAATGAGAGTTGCATAAGACATCCGTGACCTGTGATTTCGTGTGGTGAGTTTAACCGGAGATTTCTCGTTTCGCACCAGTGGAATTGGAATTTCACACGGAGACCGGTAAGTTAATCTTAGAGCTTGTTTGAAATTAAGCTTCGCTCTTCACCCTAACCCTCTCCCCCAGGGAGAGGGGACTCAAGTTGTCGCGATTCGGCAATCATACAAATTTTCAAACACTCTCTTTAGCAGTTTCGATTCACTCCTCGCGAGGAAGCAGGCCTTGTGGCAAATTCTCAAGATCATTCCAGAATCCATCGTCTGATTCTTCAAGCAAAAGAAGGCGATGCAGAGGCGCGCGATGAGCTGCTGGAATGCTGCCGAAATTATGTCAATGTGATTGCTCGGACGAATGTTGAAACCTGGATGCGAGCGAAAGTTGACGCCTCGGACCTTGTGCAGCAAACGATGTTGGAAGCGTATCAAGGTTTTCAAGATTTCGAAGGTAAAACGGAAGCAGAGTGGCTCGGCTGGCTCAAGCAAATCCTGGCACATAACACGCACGACTTTATCCGCAAGTTCCGAGCAGCGAAACGGGATGTCAAACGTGAAGTGAGAATGCAAACTTCTCCAGGAGAGTCATCACCTGGAATCGACCTCTCTGCACAACTGCAAACGCCGAGTCAGTTCATGATTCAGAATGAGCGTGAAATTGAACTCGCGAATGCCATTGCCCAACTCTCTGAAGATTACCAGGAAGTAATTCAGTTACGTAATCTACAGCGTCTCCCATTCGATGAAGTCGCAGAACGCATGGGACGCTCGCGGGGTGCGGTCCAAATGCTTTGGGCCAGAGCACTCAAACAGTTGCAAGAAACATTGTCTCAGAGCGGTGAAGATTGATGCCGACTACTGACAACAATGATTCAGAAGGCAACACGCCCGAACAGGGTGATCAACTCAGTGCCGAAGTTCTTGAATTTCTGGAGCAGCATTGTGAAGCATTGCAAACCGGAGATGCGATTTCGATTCCTCCTGGCCTGCTCGAAAAACATTCTGAACTTAGAGAACTTGTTGATTGTATGAACATGCTGGAGTCACTCGCCTCATCACCTGTGAGTGATGTTCATGCAACTAGAGATGGTTCAGGCGGCAGTTTTTCTTCGTCCATGATGCAGCAATTGCCGCGGGAGTTCGGATCGTTCTGCCTGGAAGAAGAACTCGGTCGGGGCGGGATGGGAGTGGTCTACAAGGCGCGGCATCGAACACTCGATACGCATTATGCCCTGAAAATGATTCGAGCAAGCGAGTTCGCCTCGGACGAAGAAGTCCGGCGATTTTACCAGGAAGCACGCGCCGCTTCGCGGCTGCGGCATCCGAATATCGTCAGTGTGCATGATGCTGGTGAACAGGACGGGTTGCCGTTTCTGGTGATGACTTACATTGAAGGTCGAACTCTGGCGGATCATTTTCAAGATGGTCATGCCAAGATCGACACAACAGTCACTCATATTATTCAAATTGCCAGAGCAGTGGGATATCTGCACCAGCAGGGGATTATTCACCGCGATTTGAAGCCAGCAAACATTCTCATCGATGAAACGCAAACGGCATTCGTCACCGATTTCGGGCTGGCGAAAGTTTTTGAAGGAGATGGAGAGCGAACGATGTCCGGGACGATTCTCGGGACACCTGCCTATATGGCTCCGGAGCAAGCCTGGGGCAAGCCGGACGACATTTCCTCGCAGTGCGACATTTACAGTTTGGGGGCAATTCTTTATCAACTGCTCACCGGCAGACCACCTTACGATGAAGAGAGTCCGCTGGATCAGATGCTGCGTTTGCGTGATTCGGAACCGAAACTGCCGAGCAAACTGAATCCGGATGTACCGAGTTCGCTCGAAAAAATCTGCATGCGATGTCTCGAAAAGAAGCCTGAAAATCGATATCAAGTCGCTGAAGAATTCGCTGACGACCTGGAACGCTTTCAACACGGAGAGCCAATTACGCTGCAATCATTGGGATTGTGGGCCAGGTTACGGCGCTGGACACGACGTGAGCCAGCGCTGTTTGTTCATTTGGCGGCGTTTCTTGTCATCGCGATCATTGTTCAAATCGCGGAATGGTCTTCGACAACACGGCGCGATTCGTATGCACCTGTGATGACGATTCTGGTCATTTGGGCGGCAATTTCATTTCTGTTTCAATATTTGATGACACGAGAATTCATGTTTTCTCGCCGTACCTGGATTGCCTGCGACGCAGCACTCTTCACCGCAGCCGTCGCAAATGCTCAAGGACCGATTGAATCACTCGTGACAGGGTATGCGCTGTTGATCGTTGCCAGCAGTATGTGGTATCGACCGAAACTGGTCGCGGTGACGACAGGTGCTTCTGTCGTTTCATACAGTGTGTTACTAGCTTATCGCGGAGCTGCGGACACGCCTCCACATTACCCGTATTTAGTGGTTGGATTGCTACTCGTCATCGGCGGAATCGTCACTTCTCTAGTAAGAAGAATTCGGCAGTTGTTGGCCGTTCGTTCTCGCTTGTGAAAACGCTAGCACAAGTTTTTTTGCCGCACACTTTAAGTGTGCGACTACACTCTCCAAGGCTTAGAATGTCTGACCGTAGGACAGGATTTCATCCTGTCCAGGCAGGTTGAAAACCTGTGCTACGAGAGAGATAAACCAGACCTTTACTCCTCGCCAAGTGCCATTTGCAAAGCCCAATGGCACCCAACGTTGTACGTGTATGTGACCCAACCACAATCGAGGTCGATCATGAGTGGTAACGAGACGCTATTCCGGCAAGTCGCCACACGCATCTGTCAGTTCCGCTTGTGCTACCCGAAGAAGCAACGTGTCGCGGAACGTGAACACAACGAGCAAGCTTGAGATGCCAGCGACCGACCCAACGAAACGCACTGCCGAAACAAGACACCTCGCAAGGTGAATGTCAGCTAACACATCTACATTCTGCTGAGGTGGAAAAATGTGGGCCCGAATGCCTGCAAAAACAAGAAGTATCAGCAGCAGCCAGCCGGAGACCACAAAAACGACAATCAGAAAAAACGACCACCAACCACGCATGTCGTGCGAAAGTCTTCGGAAAACACCCTGCCTCCAGAACACTGACACAGTAACATACAGTAACCAGATGAACAGGAGTGTTCCCGTGACAGTTATGTTGCTTGTAGAAAACATACCGAACTCTAGACGTGACGTAGATAAGCACAAGCGTTCTACGGTAGGGTGTTAACA
>JAJDEL010000421.1 GCA_029259835.1 Planctomicrobium sp.
AGCCGATCACCGATTCCGACTTACTGAAGATCGTCGCCGCACAATCGTCAAGACTCGGATTGAAGCCCGTGCCGATCATCGCGCTCTGCAATCGGGTTGCCGTGCCCGTCGTCGTTGGTATCTTGAAACCGATCATTCTGCTACCGCCCACTTTGCTGTGCGCCCTCGATCCGAATCAGCTGGCAGCAATCCTGAGTCATGAACTGGCACATATCCGGCGCTACGACTTATTCGTCAATCTACTGCAGCGCATCGTTGAAGCGCTACTCTTCTTTCATCCGGTTACCTGGTGGATCAGCCGCCGCATCAGCGTCGAGCGCGAAAACTGCTGCGACGATATGGCGGCGGCAACAACGGGTTCGCTTCCCTATGCGAATGCTCTGCTAAAGATGGCCGAGTTGTGTCTAAGCGACGACCGTAAGCGGATGTCGGCACTGGCGACATTATCGGCCGCTGGCGGCAACCCCACTCAGCTTGGTCGTCGCATTCGCCGATTAATCGGCTCGGAACAATCAGAACGAGTCGGGATTTCTCGACGAAGTATCGGGTTGGCAATGGCCGCAGTGCTGGTCGCGAGTGTTTCCTTGGTTGCCTGGGGACAGAAGCAGAAGCCAACGAAAGACGACTCCGTCAACGAGGATACGATGCCAGCGATTTTCACGCCCGAACCGCTGTGGCAAACGAAACTTGCATCCGACGAAGCGGCTTCACAGTTGTCACGCGTCTCGCCAGTTGTGCTGACACGAGAGCGAGTGTTGACTGTCGGCAAGGATTTCGAGCTTCGCACCGGTAAGCAAATGGACGAACCGTTTGCTCGGTTACCTCGAACATACGAATATGAGGTGACGCTCGATCCGATCCTGCGTCGCAGGTCAGCGGATCGAGCGTTCGTCGTTGAAGTGTCAGTTCGAGGGGTTGGAAAGTCGTTTTCATGGCCTTCGTATGATCTTCGAGTGCTTCGAGCATCCGACTTCAGCCAGGTTGGTGTCACGATCACATTACCCGACTTTTTCGACGTCCACTCATGCGATGTGGACGTTGAGAACGGCGGCAACTTTGTTCTGCTTGGTGATCGAGAGAGCGTTCGCGTTTATCGCCTCGAAACGGGTGAGGTCGAAACGACGTTGCCCCTCGCGATCAAGCGAGTCGATGCCTTGGCGTTTAGTCCAGACCGCGAGTGGCTGGTCGTTTCGGATCAAAACGACTTGCACTTCTGGCGTTGGCGCGATCAGGCTCCGGTGAAGACAATCCATGCAGGTCGCAAAATCGATTGCTTGATGTTTACACCTGATGGTCAATACTTGGCAGAAGGACCTGACACGCGTGTAGACATTCAGATTCGCGACATGCGCACGCAGGAAATTGTGGCTTCGCTGAAGGATGAAGTCGGTTCACCGCTGATGGTCAGTTCAATGGATATCACGCCCAATGGAAGGTATCTGGTCGCTCACAACGAAGTCTCAGTGGATCCAACCAAGCTGACGATTCCGCATCGAGTCCATGTCTGGGATCTGAGAACTCGCCAATCGGTGTTTCAGATTGCCACTGGCGAATGGGTGCGCAGTGTCAGGTTCAGTGACGATGGCCAGATGATCGTAGGCGAGTTCAGCGGGGCGGCTCATGGTGCGATTCTGGCCGCCTGGAATTTGCCCGACGAAGTGATCAATCGCAAAGTGGACCCACCTCGAGATGCAAAAGATCGTCTCGGTGACGGTATCCAGTGGTCACGATGGGGCGACAAAGATGGACTGCTGTCGGGTGCTCGATTGATTCTGCCGGAAGAGGGACTGGAGCCTGGACAACCGCTCGTCCTCGAATATCGACTCGCGAATGTCTCAGCCGAAACGAAAACTCTCAAGTGCTACTTGAACAACGGCATGCGGTTCACTTCGCTTGGACGCGGCAATCGCATCGGCGGCTTTGGATTCGATTGGCATCGCGAGCCTGTCACGCTGACAATTGAGCCAAGCGAGGTCTTTATCGATACCGAGCATATTGTTTCAATCGATACGACAGGTTTGGAGCCCGGCGAGTATCAAGCTGCTTTAGGCTCGGCCTTCCATTATCCTGACGAGTCCAAGCCAAATACCACGCACGAGATTCCGCATCGCGGCAACATCCCGTTTGCGATTGTTGGCGAGTCGAACATAATGCTTCGCGAAGTACCAAAGAGCGACATCCATTGGGGAAACCCCCTCGCAGGACTGCAGCTCGGTGCAAGATTCGCTGGCGAGCCAAAGGCAGTCATTGTCGGTTCGACAGTCGAAGCCGATTTGTTTGTCGCCAACGTGACGGATCAACCGATCGAGTGCTCAGTGGTCTTGCCGCATCCAGGCGATGGTTGGCTATTCAATGTTGAAGACCAAGATGGATCGACGATCATGTTCGAGCGGCTGCCGCCAATCGATTTCCTCAGTCCACAGCGGTTCGTCCATCTCAAACTTGCTCCTGGAGAAATTGCACCGATCACAGGTGATCTCATGCATGTCTCGCTTTCCGGCTCGCCGCCGGACAGCTTCGAAACGTCGCTTCCAAGAGTCACGTTCGGAGTCGACGGCTCCAAAGATGAAGCGAAACAACCCAGGCAATACGACGGTGCTAATAGCGTTCAAGGAAGGCTCATTTCTCAAGGTGGCAACTACTCAGCGATCTTCGAAGTTACTTTGCTTCGCCCAGAAATTCCGGCACTGCGATTGGAATTAGATTCAGGGACTATTCCCTTCTCGGTGACGAAACTTGCGTTGGTGAACACATCCGAAAATTCAGCCTTCGAGGACCTTTCGATTGTTGAAGAGACTGTCCCGTTGATTTCCAATCAACCCAATGTGCAGACTATTAAAGATCCGGCTTCCGAAGTCGCGGCTAACACGCTTCTAAAAGAAATATTCCGGTTGCCTGAGCACCGTAGCGTCGGCAGTGTTGCGTTCCGTTCCGATAGCGAAAGCATCGTGAGTTTGGCTTGGGAAAAAGCCAACGACCACGAAGGTCTTCGGGTCACGGTTCGAACCTGGAGTCTGGTGACACAAAAACAGACCGGAGAAGTCGAGCTGGAGTGGCATCCGGAATGGAGCCGGTACGCCGGCAACTTGTTGCTGTCGCAAGAATGCACTCGCGTGGTGGGATTGCTGGACGGACAAATTGCTGTATGGGACGCTGTCAGCGGAAAGATTACCCAGCGTCATGACATTCCCGAAGACATCACGCAGGACAAACACTACTCTGTTAGCCTCTCAAACCTTACGGGGACTCCGAATTTGTCTCGCGTCGCTTTCGGAAGATCGGTATCCCTCGGTGGACAAATCCCCAGCGCCCACGCAATCGTGATGGACGTGGATAATGGACGAGTGATTCAGAAAGTCAAAATGGAAGCTCGGATCCATGTCCAAAGCTTGGCACTTACAACAGATAGAAAACGTTTGGCAACCGTCGGTTCTCAACGCGGGGCCAGTGTTTGGGATGTGGAAAGTGGTCAGCTCGTGCTGGACTTCCAAAACGCGAATCCCAATCGGAAGCATCCTGATCCAACCATCAAAAGCGGAGTAACTGAACTGGTCTCCGGTGTTGGATTCTCGCCCAACGGTGAATCGTTGGCAGTCTGCGACATGCTGGGAGTGAAGCTGGTTGACGTGAAAACCGGAATGGTACAGCGAGTGATCGATGCACCTTATCGCTACCACAGTGGCAACCCACGTTTCGTCTTCTCCGTCGACAGCCAGTTGTTTGCGTTGCTGGGGACGTATCCCGAGAAAGGTGAACCACGCACAGTTTCCATCTGGTCCGCAAAGTCCGGCGATCGCCTGCGAACGCTTCCTATCGAAGCAAAGACCGCTGCCTTCTCCTTCGATGGTAAATGGTTCGCCGCTGGTAAGTCCGATTTGAAAGAAGCGTTGGCCGTATGGAAAATCCGCGAAGACAAACCATTCAAACCCGCAGACATTGTTGCTCGAGCTGAAATGACCGAATTGCGATTCTCGCATGACAAAGTGGTGCCCCGCGTCGAACGGGATGCAGATGGAAACGTCACAAGGCTAAGGCTCAACGACATGCATTTGTCTCCAGAGGATGCTGCGGAACTTGGACGCCTTAAGCACCTTCGCAGTCTCGTGCTGTTTCGGACGAACTTCACAGATGAAGAACTGGCACACTTGAAGCGATGTCAACATCTCGAACACGTGAACCTGTCAAGTACTGAAGTGACCAATGCTGCGATCGAAACGATACTCGATCTCAAGAGCCTCAAAACTGTGTGTCTTGGCGACGTCGACATTACGCCCGACGCCATCGAAAAACTCAAGGAACTCAATCGATCTCGCGAACACACACGCGACTGGTTGCGCTGGGGCTACTCACAGCGAAAGACAGAACGCAAATAGGACGCACAAACTGTTGCAAACGCCGTAGGCGGCGCGACATGATGAGGTTTTTGCCATTCTGGGCAGACATGTCTTGGAATGAGCATATTTCAGCGCCGGGCGTTGAACGCTTCATCGTCGGAGACGGTACTCGCTGGAGTTGTGGTTCCAAATGACACTGCCTGGAAATATTCCGGTGGGACATAGAGGAGGATCAGATCAGGAACCACCTTG
>JAJDEL010000422.1 GCA_029259835.1 Planctomicrobium sp.
GCCTCAATTGCAGCAATTGCTTTGACATCCGATTCAGAAATTGCGTCAGAAATGTGTTGAGGTGTCCAATCTGAAATTTTTTCTGGACGGGCAGGCTTTCGCGAAGCACCAGCACCGCCGGGAAACCCAACTCCCGTTCCACCAGGATCAATGCCTCCAAGATCCATTCCTATCATCGTGTCATCGGCGCCACCCTCTAAGCTCCCGGCAGCACCAGGAATTGGAGCTCCAGTATCCATCATCCCACCACCTGGAGCGGCGGCGGTCATGTCCGCTGAACCTGTTCCACCACTGGGGCTACTTTCTGGTTCGGAAGTCGTCTCTGTCGTTTCAGAATCAGCATCGGAGTCGGCAGATTCCGACCCGCCGCCACACCCCCAAAAACAAAGCACACAAACGCAAGAGAGAACCCGAATCAGCTTGGAAAGAATCATTGGGATACCTGATCTGGTCGAAATAGATAGAAGTTGAGAAATCAAACAAAGAACATCAAGATGCTCTCGAACTAACGGGAATCCGTCACCACGAATTACGTAGCATTCTCTCATTTCACATCAGGAATTACCAGTGCAACGTCTGTTTGCTCCCTAGTTACCCAGTGGAAGGCGTATCCACAGATTTTCCATTGGCAGCGAGCCGTTGTTCTAACACCATAATTTCCGCTTCCAGAGCATCAATCTCTTCCCGCTTCTCCGAGACTTGCTTTTCCAGCGATCCAAGTCGCTTTTCTGGATCGCGATGAATCAGACGGTCAACGATCTCAAGAATCAGAACGGCTCGCCAAGCCCGCATCGCCAAGCCTCTCAAGCGAAAGACACGAGCCGTTTTGGAAAGTCTCCCCAGTCGAGCGGCACTCCCTAATCTAAAGACTCGCATAAATGCAATCATCGGAAGGCAAATGATTGCCAAATCAAGCCAGTGGTTTTTAACGAATAAAATTCGTTTCGAGACCAGTGAAATCATCAACATGAATTCGGCAGCAAACGCAAACCAGATGAATGCCTGTGCCAATTGAATTGCGAGGCCAAACGCACGGACTTCTGCAATTTTATCGAAATAGAAAAACTCAATCGCCAACAAGGGCAGAACCAGAAGGGCGATCGCAATCATCGCATAACTGAGCTTGATATCGATCTCTTCGGCAAGTTCATCACTCACAGTTCGCCAGCCCATGACCGGAATCCAGACCGTTTTGCCATGCACATGGTCTCGCCCTCCCAGTCGAAGTGGAGGAAACAGGCAGATTTTTATGTGTTGACGTAACTGCTTCTCTCCAGACCTCCAGCGTGCGACCACCTCCACGAAATAAGCAAGCCACAAGACCAAGATGACTATCCCGCATCCAGAAGCCACATTGAAGTATCTTCCTTCTCGGTCGCCCAGCAAGTGCATCGCCACACCGGCAATGCCCAGCCACACCAACGTGAGAACAAACATTGGCTTGGCAAGCGCGCGGTCCAGAGATGTCTGTTGTTCAGTCTTATTCATATATTGGCTGTCTATTTCCTCATTCGGGAGCCAGAGTGTAAGGTACTTGCTCAAAATCTCAAAACATGGTGATGATGAGAACTCAATTCGGTTGTGATTCATTCTGTTCAACTTAAACTGTACAGTCACGAACGGATTTCATCCCTCTATGGATCACTAGTCATGGCGATTTCCTACAAAGATTCCGGTGTCGATCTCGATTCCTATGCGGAAGCGATGACGCGAATCCCAGCGCTCCTTAGACGTACGCAAAACGACCGGGTCATGCCGTTGACCGGCGGTTTTGCCGGATTATTCCGCTTAATGGGTGACAACAACTCCTACCGCGACCCGATCCTCGTTTCCGGATCAGATGGTGTTGGAACGAAAGTGAAAGTTGCGATCAAGGCGCAGAAGTTCGATACCGTCGGAATTGACTTGGTCGCGATGTGCGTCAACGATTGCTTATGTATCGGTGCCGAACCACTCTTCTTCCTCGATTACCTCGCGCTACCAAAAGATGATCCCGACCTCATTGCGGAATTAGTCAAAGGGGTTTCCGATGGTTGCGTCGATGCCGGCGCTGCATTGCTCGGTGGCGAAACCGCCATCATGCCGGACTTGTACTCAGAAGGCGACTTCGACATGGCTGGCTTTTGCGTTGGTGTTGTTGAGAAAGACGAACTCCTCGACGGCACTTCGATCACCGCTGGTGATGTCTTGCTGGGTGTCGCCTCAGACGGTTTACACTCCAACGGCTTCAGTCTCGTTCGAAAAGCGGTCTTTGAAATCGGCAATCTAGAGATCGACAGCTACATCGAAGACCTCGGCTGCACTGTCGGCGAAGCACTCCTCGTCCCCACCAAAATCTACGCCGAACTCGTCGCAGCACTCATGGGCAACGAAACGACAAAAGCCAACGTGACCGGCATCGCACACATCACCGGCGGTGGCATCGCCGAAAACGTCGGACGCATCATGCCGACCGGTCTGCAAGCAGCAGTCAAACGCTCCACCATCGAAACCCCAGAGATCTTCAACTGGATTCAAAAGCTAGGCGACATCGACCGCGAAGAAATGTACCGAGTCTTCAACATGGGAGTCGGCCTCGTCATCTCCGTCCACTCTGATGCAGCAGAAGAAGCCATCAAACAAATCGAACAAACCGGTTCCAAATGCTGGGTGCTTGGAGAAGTGACAACTGGCGATGAACCGGGACGGTATGTTGATTGAGTAGGCTTGGGCAGTCTTGGTACTCGAAAGTAAAAAGATGGCAGAACTCGAAGGTGCGACACCACTCACATTTCCGGTTCCGTTCCCTGGCTTACCGAGTTGCCTAGTTTGGTGTGATGCTACTTGCGAGGAAGCCGCTGAATTGCTCGGTCCACCAATGCTGACTGATTGGGTTGACGGTCTTGGTGATGGCGATTTCTGGGCGTTTGAATTTCCATGTGGCTTGCAGGTTATGTATCAGTTCATGCATCTCGGTCGCGGCGGAGTTGTGACAGCAGACTCACCCGAAATCGACCATGTGCTGCATCACATCCCTTTTCGAGAGGCCGTCTGCACCCCTGCTGATGAAGCGGCATTTCAGTTAGGAATCGATCTTTTACTCGAAGCGTATCCCGAGCGCCAGCAAGAAATCGAATTGCTCAACGCCTTTCAGGTC
>JAJDEL010000423.1 GCA_029259835.1 Planctomicrobium sp.
GAGGTTATGAGCCTCGCGAGCTACCGGGCTGCTCCACCCCGCGTCATGTGTGTGGAATACTATCGGCCTGCCGACGAAAGTCGACCCACAATTTTGAAGAAAAACCAGAATTCCCAACAGTTCCTTGGATGGGTTGCCGGAATCAGGAAGAGTTTGCGGATTCATCGAGAGAGATACGGACCTGGCCTCTCGCCAGATTGCCAAATTTCGGACTCGCGGCTTTCGGCAGGGGCTGATCGGATGAAAACTTGATAGCTCCCTGGCCTCATCCTTAAGGCCGGGAGAAATCGTTTTGTGAGTGGTTGACGTTCAAGTTCGAAACGTCGGCCCGGTTGGAGATCGGGAATCACCCAGTCAGCATAGTTTCCTTCTGCAGATTCCACTGTCACGTAAAAAGTCATGGCTCGTAAGGGGGACATATTTTTGAGTGACCCGTTCGCATTCAAGCGATTCGCTACAGGTGAGAGGGAAACAACTTTCAAGTTCGCCTGACCCAATGCTTGATTCGTGGAACTGCCGCCATCGGTGCGTGGTTTGTCGAAACGGATCTTCTGTCTGCGAATAGCGAAGTTCAGAGCCTCTGGAAATTGAGACTGGAGTTTAGATATTGGTAGCGAAAACGCGCTGTCGAATTTTTCGCTGCGTGCGTCTGCATCGAGCCTTCCTAGCGTCTCTCTTTGAGCCAGTTCCTGAACGTACGTCTGGTACTCTTCTCGATGCTTATTTGCCAGGAGCCAGTGCATACACCAGGCAATCGTGTAGGCATCACCTGCCAACACGTCCGCCGTAAAAGCCCCGTCATTTTCGACAACGGAGTTCCAGTTCACGCGTCCTGAGAGTGCCTGGGCTTGTACCGCATATCGGGAGTTCACTTTCGCAGGAGAAATGCTGATTCGTTCTCCCTCTCCTTCAAACCCCGTTGCGATCCCTTCGTCAAACCACTTTGGAATTGAAGCGAGTCGATTGAAAACGCGATTGTACATTTGCTGATGAATCGCTTCATGAAGAGGGACAGCAAAGGAGTCACACGAACTCATCCGAACGGCAAGCCAGTTTGTGATCGGGGAATAAAATCCAGCAACATTTGCAGCCGACAAACCGTTCCCGCCGGTTGCTTCAGCGGCGTACTCATTAAAATTTTCTTCTGATTCAAAAATCAGAAGCACCATTGGAAATTTCGGCTCATGGAGTGGGAATTTACGAGACTTTGCGTAACGAAGAAAGACTTCATCCACTCGATTCATAAAGCGACTCGCCTTCTGCATGAATGTCTTCGCTCGCGATTCAGCGGTGTTTTTAATGGGAGCCGTGAGGACCAGAGCGACGACGAAATTTCCCTGTTGTTGAATGCGAATCAGGTCTACACCAAATCGTTTGGTCAGCAACTCCACCATTTGTTCGCGATTGTTCGGTTCTGGACCTTCCCCCGGTTGACGGTCAATGATGGCTGAACTGGGGACAATTTGCAGTTGACCGTCGCGACGTTCAAGTGCCTGGAATCCCTGACCTGTCCCGATGGACTGGGCTTCAATCGTGACCTTTTTTCCATCTTCCTCCACGTAGGTGTAGGTGTCGGCGCTTAATCTCGTAGCGTCAGCAATCAACGCTACAGCAAACACGAATGCCAACAAGTCCTTCAAATTCGTCTCCCGACTCAAAAACCGAATAGATTCAACTCAATTAAGATACCAGATTTTTTCGAGAGGTGAATGTCCATCGAGCGCATCTCGTTGTATAACAGTTTATGCTCGTCTCTCTCTCATCTCTTTCATTCAAAGGATTGGACGTTGAAAAGCTTACTGCTGATGCGGCACGCAAAGTCGAGTTGGGCGGATTTCGACGTGGCTGACCATGATCGACCATTGAACAAACGAGGCAATCGAGATGCCCCGCGCATGGGTGAATGGCTGAAAAGCCAGGGACTGGTGCCTGACCAGATTCTTTGCTCCTCAGCAGCCCGGGCAAACCAAACAGCAGACGCAATTGCAAAAGTAGTCGGACGTTCTGTTGAAGTTATTGAAGACCTCTATCTTGCCAGCGTCAGCCAGTGGCAGCAAGTTCTCACCACACACGCTGGCTCGGGAATCGTACTCGCAATTGCACACAATCCGGGAATCGAAGAGTTTGTACACAAAGTCCATGGAAGCTACGAAAGAATGCCAACCGCAGCCATAGCGTGGTTTCATGTCACGAGTGAAATCAACTCGGATGAGGATTGCAGTTTTTCTTTTAACTCACTGAGCTTACAAGCAATTTGGCGTCCGAAAGAAATTCATTTAAGCAGCGGCTGATGATAGTACAATCAAAAAATCTTCATCCTCATCTTACTCATACTCTCCATCATTTCTGCACCTCATTTGGCTTTGAGTGAAGTGAAGGTCGATTCCCTCTCCAATGTCGTCTCACAGGCGAAGAGATGAGGAATATGGTTAAGGTGAAGAGACTTGCAGGTTGTCGCCCCATCAAGCCTATGACGTAAAACGAAACGGTTGTCCGGCGACGTCGTAGCCGGGGCGCAGGGCGACGTTTGCCAGCAAGCCGATGCTCAAGCATGTGGTCACCAGAGACGAACCTCCGTAGCTCAACAGCGGAAGAGTGAGTCCGGTGATGGGGGCAAGTCCGACTGTCATTGCCATGTTGATGAGTGCTTGCGTCCCGATCATGGCGACGATGCCTGTCGCGATCAGCCGTCCGAAAGGATCGCGAGTTTTCGCAGCGACATGCAAACCGCAGAGTCCGAATCCCGCGAACAACGCCAGCACTCCCAACGTCCCTGGCAGACCCCATTTTTCTCCAATCAGGCAGAAGACAAAGTCGGTTCGCCCGGCGGGGAGTCGATAGGCTGCTGGGTCGTCGAGTGGCATTCCAGTAATCGAACTTCCTCGGCTTCCACCCAGAGCGAGCATCTGCTTTGACTGCCATAAATGATATCCATCGCCGGTTTGAGGCTCGCCTCCATCACGTTGAAGAAAAACAGCCGTCACACGGGACTTTTGTTCGACACTCATCACGCTCCACAACATCGGCAAGATTGCGATTCCGGCCAGAATTGTGGCACCAAGGTGACGGTACTTCGCCCCTGCCGCAAACAGAATTGCAAATAAGACGGGAAAAAAGAGCAGCGATGTCCCTAAGTCTGGCTCTCTGAGAATCAGTAACACTGGCAAGCACGTGACCAGAAATGGAATGATCAATCCGAGGATCGTTCTGTGATTTTCCCGAAACATCAGGTAGCGACTGATTGCCAGGATGAAGGCGACTTTTGCGAGTTCAGAGGGTTGCAGGAACATGAAGCCCAGCGGAATCCAGCGTCTGGCACCGTTTCGTGGAGGGAAGAAGTAGACCGCAACCAGCATGATCATCACACAGACCAATGCCGGATAGGCCCATTCCTTGAGTTGACGATAAGGAACCATCACTCCCCCCGCCAATGCGATTGCGGCGAAGTACATCCACATCACTTGTCGAGGTGCATGCACGCCAGCAGTCGCGAGTTCATCACCACGCTGAATTCCGGAAATCCCGAGAATCAGCAACGCAAATGCGATGCTAGGAATCGCAAAAAGAGTCCAGGAGATGCGTCTTCCTTGATGCATCAAAATTGATTCATTCCTTTGATGATTTGAGATGGTCACGCAGGGGTGGATTCTAATCAGTCAGAAGAGTTTCTCGGAAGATCATTCTTTGAATTGCGGAGTTTTCGCATTCTGGGACTCAGCACATGTTTGAAATACCTGAGCCGAACGCGCTAGCGTCGGGCAATTCGCGAGAAAACGTGACTCCCGCAAGGCCCGTGGCTAGCGCCATCGGCTCATCGGAGACCGAAAGTCAATTTCAAAACACGTTCTCAGCCAGAAACCGTTACTGCTTGGTCCGGCGTAAAATATGAGTGATTGTCGGCGTGAGAAAGAATCTTTCCTTAAACTACGACTACGAGTACAATTGATTCAGGCGATTCTTGTCAATTCAATTTTGTAGTCAGTCCGATCACGAATGAGCAATTCTTTGCGAGGACAATTTTTGGTTGCCGGGCCGAAGATGCGCGACCCGAATTTTTTCAAATCAGCTGTGCTGATCGTTGAGCATGGTCCTGACGGAGCGATGGGGCTGATCGTTAATCAACCTTCTCCGGTCACAGTTTCTCATGCACTTCAGGGCCACTTGAGTCTCCCTGAAAATCAAGAACTGGTTTACCTTGGAGGACCCGTCGAACCGAACAATTTGTTCGTGGTTCATAATTCCGCAGATCTTGATCCGACCGAAATGCCGGTCGTGGGCGGCGTCTTTATGGGAAGTAGCTCCGACGTTTTTGAAGATATTTTACAAGCCAGTCTGGAAGAGCAGGATGGACTGGTCTTTCGAGTCTTCGCTGGCTGTGCAGGCTGGGGGCCGGACCAACTTGAGGGTGAACTGAGTCGTGGCGACTGGTTCACAATTTCTGCCGACGCCGACTTCATCTTCCACGAAGATCCTTACCAGATTTGGGATCACCTGATCGCAAAGTCCTACGAGGCAAAACGAATCCTCCCCATCGACTGCGATCACCCAGAGTGGAACTGATAGTGCGTTGACACGAGTACGTTTGACGAAATCTCTACGATTCGTTCGAATCATTCGGCTTCGGCAGTATGTGGCCCATTTTTTTGCGTTTCGTTTCCATGTATTTCGCGCGCTTCTCCTGAGGTGGGGCGACGAGGGGGACTTGCTCGATGACTTTCAGATCGACCCAGTTTTCGAATGCTTCCGTCTTTTTGGGATTGTTGGTGAGGATGCGAATTTCTCGTAGTCCGAGGTCTTTGAGGATTTGCAAGCCAACCATGTAGTCCCGCAAATCCGCTTTGAAACCAAGCTTGTGATTCGCTTCAACCGTATCAAGTCCTTGGTCCTGAAGTTGGTAGGCTTTCAGTTTTGCAGAGAGTCCAATGCCACGCCCTTCTTGCGGCAGATAGACAACCGCTCCGCAGCCTTCGTTGACGATCATCTGCATGGCGATATGGAGTTGGTCGCCACAATCGCAACGGAGTGAACCGAGGATGTCGCCGGTAAAACATGACGAGTGCATCCGAATCAAGGGAGCCGGAGAGGATGAAAGATCGCCCCAAACGATGGCAATCGGCTCTTGTGTATCATGCTCAACTTTATAGGCAATGAACTTTGGTGAGCCGTATTCTTCAGTGGGAATCGTCACTTCGACTTCGCGCTTGATGAGATTCTCACGAATACGGCGGTGCTGAATGATCTCCGCAATCGTGATCATCGGAATGTCGTGTTCCTCTGAGAGTTCCTGCAATTCATCCAGTTCGGCCATGTCATAGCCGCGCTGACTGCAAATTTCGATGAGGCTTCCCACAGGTGTCAGACCAGCCATTTTCAGTAAGTCAATGGATGCTTCAGTATGTCCTGCACGTCTTAAAACGCCTCCTTCGCGAGCAAGAAGCGGATTAACGTGGCCTGGTTTGACGAAATCGTTTTTTTGAGAATTTGGATCAGCAAGCGCTTTGAGAGTGCAAGAACGATTCTTGGCACTGACTCCAGTGCCAGCGTCTCGATGATCAACGATCATCAGAAATGGTGTCTGGTGAGCAGAGGTGTTCGCATCGCGGTCAACAATGGGAGTCAACTGGAGTCGCTCAGAAACTTCGTGGGTCAGCGGTGCACACAAGAGGCCTGAACCTCGTCTCATCATGAAGTCGACTTTCTCCGGGGTCATGAATTCCGCAGCGCAGAGTAGATCGCCTTCGTTCTCTCGTTCTTGCGCATCAATGACGATGACCATGCCGCCATCTTTGAGGCGTGCAAGAATCTTATCGAGATTGCTCGGTGTTTGGTGGTTATTGGGTTCACTCATGGATACAACTTCGCTGTGCAGAATGTTTCGCCACACATCTTAAGTGTGCGGTGAGTAGGTAGGGCCGGTTCCACCGGCTGTCGAATACTCAAGTTGTTTTGGCCGGTCGACCCGGTCAGACGTCACTTCGATTAATTTTGTGACGGGTTTGCGAGTCGTTCTCGCAGGTAGGTGGCCCGAATCAGGTCACGTTCGGAGGACTCCAGAACTTCTCCATGAATCTTCTGGAGATGTGCAGGTTGAATATGCATGAAGAGTTCGTTGACCGTGGATGCTTCGATATCGTCGATGAGACCTAAATTGATTCCCATCCGGACACTGGAAAGTTTTTCCATCGTCTCTTCTGAAGAAATTTGTCGAGCGCTGTTCAATACTCCCAATGCCCTCGACACTTGATCGTGGAGTCGTTGCTGATCGGATTTGACGAGCGCTTCTCGCGCCCGACGTTCGTACGACAGAATGTCGGGAATGACTCGCTTGACGTTTTGGATAATCTGTTCTTCTGATCGCCCCAAAGTGACTTGATTTGAGATTTGGTAGAAGTCTCCCAGCGCCTGAGACCCTTCACCATACAAGCCACGAACGGCAAGATTCATTTTGTGCATTGCCTGAAACACTTTTTGAATTTCCTTCGTCAGGACTAAACCTGGCAAGTGCAACATCACGCTGACTCGCATTCCAGTTCCAACGTTTGTTGGGCAGGAGGTCAGGTATCCAAATTCGTCACTGAAGGCGAAGGAGACTCGTTCTTCCAATCGATCATCGAGCCGGTTGATTTCTTCCCATGCGGCGTCGAGATCATAGCCGCTACGGAGAACCTGCATCCGCAGATGATCTTCTTCGTTGATCATCAGGCTGACAGTTTCTTTGGGAGAAATGCAAGCACCGCGAGCACCTGTTCCTTCTGAATGTTCGCGGCTGACCAGTTGTCTTTCGACAAGAAACTGCCGGTCCAGCTGACTTGCATCTGCAATATCGATGTAAGTCAGTTCTGGGCCTGTCGCTAAAGCTTTGATGTGATCTTTGAGGAGACCTTCAATTTCTCGTTGAGTCGAATCCGGAACACGCGACGGAAACGGAAAATCCGCAACATTGCGAGCCAGACGTATTCTGCTGGAAATCACAATATCGGAATCAGGACCGGATCCCCGGAGCCATTCGCCGCTCGTGCTTTTCAAACTGTCCAAATCCACCGTCAAATACTCCTGATCTTCACAGTAACCTCTTTCGATTACTCTTGGTCTTCTCTTTTTCTCTATTTTTCCGAGAGTTGCCCGTTCTGGCAACGGAAGAATGGAAAGTAACTGGCGACTTCACGAGATCAATGGAAGAAACAGAGGTCTCGGATGCCAAAACCCGATATTGCGACCGATGATCGTCTCGATCTACTGCTGCATTCCTTTTGTGAGTTCCATGAATGCGGTTTCAAGATTGACCTCTTCCTCACGGAATTGTTTGATGCGAAAGCCGTTTTCGATGAGAAGTGTCGGCAATAAAGTGTAGTCTTCCGCCTCAGGTTTGAGCGTGACAAAGATGGTATCGCTCTCCATTGAGACCTTATTCACTCCATCTTGTTGCTCCAATAGAGCGGCAGCCCGTTCTTGATTTTCTGAGACCTTGATTTCAAGCATCAACGCCGCTCGTGCTTTCTTCATGACATCGGCGACATAATCGTCGACGAGCATGTGCCCTTTTTCAATGACACCCACGCGCGTACAAACATCGGCTAATTCAGGGAGAATGTGGCTCGAAACAATGACTGTTTTTTTCATTTCACCCAAACGACGCAGCAGCTTGCGCATATCGATCCGAGCGCGTGGATCCAGTCCGCTTGCAGGTTCGTCCAAAAGCAAAACTTGAGGATCATGCAACAGCGTTCTTGCCAAGCCGATGCGTTGTGTTTGTCCACGCGAAAGTTGACTCACCATGGCGTCTCGTTTGAATCCCATGTCAACCAATTCGAGTTTTTCTTCACAAATCTTTCTGCGTCCTGCCCCTTTGATTCGATAAGTGGAAGCGAAAAATTCCAAATATTCGATCACCGTCATATCATCGTAGACGCCAAAAAAATCGGGCATGTAACCAACAAGCCTGCGAATCTCTTCAGGGTTTGTGTAGATCGATTTTCCGCAGACATAGCATTCCCCATAGTCAGGGTTGAGCAACGTGGCAATCATGCGCATTGTTGTCGTCTTGCCTGACCCGTTTGGGCCGATGAATCCGAAGACATCCCCTTCTTTCAGACTAATCGTAATTTCATTCGCGGCGATTAAGTCGCCATAGCGCTTTGTCAGCTTGATGGTTTCAATCACCGACTTGATATCCAACTACAGGTAAGGCAATAAAGGAAGAAACGATTATTTTTGTTTCAGCAAACTTGGGTCTGGAGGTGCGTCGACATCGGTCAAATCGAATTTGACCGGAATGAAAAAACGAACGATGACATCCTCCTGCTCACAAGGAGCAGGCTCTCCGTTGATCGCAAATTTTGTCATTGGGGTCGCCAACTTTCCGACCAGAACTGCTCGGTGAAGATCCAGTAAGCTTGAAAGGTCGGCATCTGACAACGATGCGTTTTCAAGTTTTGTGAATGAACTTCCTCCGATCATTTCGTGGAAGGAAATCGTCCGCAAGATCCGGTAAGGATCCCTGGCGAGGGAGTCATATTCCTCTCGGTTCGTCTTTAAGAACCGATTCCCAAAATCATCACTAAAAATCGACGTTTGAGTCGTTCCGTTTAGAACACCACGGAGCATATTCGATCTTGCACGACTCAAATCAAAAACATCTCCCTGCTTGAGTGGTTGCTGCATTTCTGCCAGTGAAACCTTTGGGAAGTATGCAAAACTTCCGTAAGCGATGAACCACTCAGAAAGTTCCTGATGACCACGGTAAGTCAGTGTTCCTGTGAGCCGTCCCGTGCCTGGATCGTTAAACTTTGCTTCTACGAAATCCGCTGGATCCACTTCGGCTTCCCATTCGCTGGCAGCAGAACCTGTCGACCAGACTCGTGTAGGAAGATTTTCGATGACACGGTTATCTTGACTCAATTGGTACATCGGTTTTTGCGATTCACGACCTCCGGATCGATACATTCCGCGGTAACTATACTCCGGACGTTCGGTCCAACTCGTCGACAGGAATTCGACCGTCGACTGAGTGGTTTGTGGCGAACTTGATTGCAGGTCGATCTGAATGTTGTTGCGACGTGTTTCAGGACTGTAAAAATTCATCCAGGAACGACCACGAACTTTATTCACGGTGAGGTCGACATCCAGAAGTTCGATCTGTTTTGCCTGCAGGCTCGCATCGTTTGTGTCACTGGCTGACGAATACGACCAAAGCGTCACAGCAATTAACCAGATCGGCAAAGTCAGCCATGTGAGTTGCGGTCGACCGATCAAGCGGTGCATGATGAAATAATCAATTGGACCAATCAGCAAGACCAAAATTGCACTCCAGCCAAGGACAACAAGATAAGAGGGGCGCGGAACATTTTCGTAATGGTCGATTGCATGGATCAATTGCGTCTGTAAATCCGTGACACCCGTCGGATCAAGTCCAGACTCAAGAGCCGCTGCCTGCTGATCCTGCGACGTTTCTTTCCATATCGATTCAAACCCTGCCATAATCATTGCTAGTTCGGCACGTGAGTCCCACTCAGAAAGTGGTTTTTGATCCAGGCGAAGACCGACCATCGTCACTGTGCCAACACCGTAAGCGTTGCGAATCGCCAAGGGGTTTCCTAACTCAGACGCAATCACCGTGCCGTCAGTCGGGCGAAAGCGAGCACCGCTAAGCGTTCCCAGAAAGCGTAGCGGACTACTGCCAGGAACAAGCTGGTTCACTCCGGTCAAGTTTCGAATTTCTATTCTTTCCCGAGGTTGAGCAGGCAGCCAAGAACTTAAAGCTCCAGAACGAATTAGATCGACATCGCCACCAACGCAAATGACCAGATGTCCGCCTCTGCGAACCCAATCGCGAATTGACGATGCTATTTCCGACGAAGGATTGGTGTCTCCATTCAAAACGATCAAACTCACGGAATCGAGTGACCGGGCGTCTGTCAGGTTCAGATTGAGACTCTCGAAATTTGAAACGTGAATAGAACGCGCACCTTGATTTTCAAAATCAATTGCCGCAGCCTCAAATGCTGGTTGGTCACCGTCCAAAATCCAAATTTGTGCATCTTGCCTGTGACACTGAATTGCGCTGTCTTGATCGACCTGAAGTGCTTGATGAGCAACGACCCTGTCGCCCTCAAGAATTTCGAGATCAACAGGCGCTTCCACTTTTCCGGAACGAAAAATCCCCTGCACTCGAACACCATCTGAATCGACCAGAATATCAGGAAAAGTGGAGATGACTCCATGTCCATCCGGATCGACTGTTCGGATTCGAGGAGTCAGCGTTCGGGAGGAATCGGCCGAACCAACGACATCGAATTCAATGGAAGCCCAACACCCGACACGAAAATGCCCATCAATTCCGATCTGGGGATCGCGAATCTCGATTTTCTCGTCGGCAACCCCTCTTCCGCTCAGCACAAAGAAACAGAGCAGGGGGATCGCAAACGACAGTGAATTTTTCGAATGATATGAACGAGGAACGAAGCGATATAACACGTGAAATAAAACCAAATAAAATTTGATCAAAAACGAATAAACAAACGTTTCTCCAAACAAGCGAAGAAAACTGCTCGTAATGATAAACGATCAGCGAATCAAAAAAGAGTGAAACAGAGGTCGTCAGGTGTACAGAATGAAAAACTCTCAGTATTGTATTGTGATCTCAGGCAGTTCAATACGCCCTAAGTTGTAAAACGTCAATTCTCTTCTGTTTCAACGTTATTTTGAGAGGTTCCGTAACGGGTTCCTTCGCTGAATCGTGGTTTCTATGCGAAAACTGACGACATTACTGATTCTGACTCTCTTCCAAACTCTGTTTGGCGCCCAGGCATTTGCAGATTTGAAAGTCGAGGGCAGGCCTCGCTGGGGGTTTGATGGCACGATCCGGGTCGAAGAATTCAATCTGCTCACTGTTCGGGTGTTCAATGATTCTGAAAATCCCTGGCAGGGGGATGTGTGGGTCAAATCGATTGTCGGCATCGGAAGTGTTGACGTTCCGGTCATTCAGCCAAATCTGTTTATTGAACCCTACGGTTTTCGGCAGCTTCAGTTTTATGTCTTTTTGCCAGACCAGACCGAAGTCTTAATTGAATGGGGTCGATTTGTTCGAGGGCGACTCCGGGCCGAAGGGGACGCAACAGTTGACTCTCCGAAACCCGCATACCGAGACATCAACATTCGATTGACGAATGCTGATTCTGGACAACGCGGGAAAGGTCTGGCAACGTTCGACGAACAACTATTTCCATCGAGCGCCGTTGTTCTACACCCGATTAAAACAATCGTTCTCGATCACGTTCCGCGCTGGCAAGAACCACAAACGCGAGCGTTCAAAGATTGGCTCTTCGGAGGAGGCACTCTTAATTTGATTGCTGACAGTCAAGGGGCGTATCCCGATTTTCCGACATCACTTGCTGAACTGAATGAACCATCTGATCAATTTCCGGTCGGATATGGAACGGTGATTCGTTCCAAGCAGCCCATTGCCGAAAAAGCGAAGAAGGCAGGCAATTCTCCTCAACAGCGAAATTACAAAAACCTTAGTTCGTCCGGGACGCTCGTCGCATTGCTCAGAGCGATGACAACGCCGGAACATAACTGGACACTGATCTACAGCTTAGCAGTTCTGTACTTGCTGATTCTCTTCCCAGGTTGCTGGTTACTTGGTCGAAAGAAAGGGGATTACCGTCTGACATATACTGTCATTCTCGCCACCGTCGGACTCTTCAGTTTTGGCTTCCATTCAATTGGAAAACGAGGTTATGGCGAAAAGACATCAATGAACTCCGTCGCAGTCGTTCGTCCAGCACAACCAGGACGCTGGGTCGTGAAACAATGGTCAAACCTGTTTATCACAACTGGTGGAAACTACCGCATCGAGTACGACATCACAGCAAGCGCAATTTCGACAGGTCAGCACTCAGAAGCTGTTCTTGGAATTGCCACGAATCAACCTGACTCTGTCATGCAATCCGACATTCCTTCGTTCTCGAATCGATCGATTCTTCATTCCGGAATCTTGAAGAAAGCAGATTTTCGCCCCACAGCAATGGTGATCGTTGAGGGCGAACAATTAAAGCAATTTGTACTCAGCTTGCCGGAATCTGAAACATGGCCCAAGTTCAGTTCACACATCGCAGTATACAAAGATCGTTTTTTTCAACTCCGGTTTGTTGATGGTCAATTCCGAACGAGTGGCTCTGGCGAGCCTCTTGCGTCTTCTCTGGACTACGAGTCTCTGCGATACAATCCGTTTCGTTATGGATACGGGAATAATGATCCTGAAACCCCTGGAAAATTATTTGACAAGACAATTTGGCCGATCATTGCTGAAGATCTAGACATCTACAACGAAGATGATGTCGCCAAGACGACGACTCAAGATAATCAGATCCGGGTCTATCTCACAACAGAAATGGACGCTGCGTTTTTTGCTAAAGGTGAAATCTCGGACCAGCAGACAGGCCGCGTCGTCTACGCCTTTGAATTTCCGACTGAAACAACTGAATAACAACAATACATTTCCAAAAACAACGCAAACAAAATAGAGACTCATATGGAAAACGTGATCGAAATTAAAAATGTGAGTCATCTCTTTAAGCAACATCGTGCTCTAGACGGCATCACTTTTGATGTTGCACCGCAAACCTTGCACGGTTTTGTTGGACCGAATGGGGCAGGCAAAACAACGACGCTGAAGCTCATTTGCACACTGCTGAAGCCGCAAATGGGACAAACTAAAGTGTTCGGTCATGATGTTCGCGATAATGTCAAAGCGATTCGCCGGCGAATCGGTTACATGCCGGACCACTTCAGCATGTACCGACAAATGACCGTGTTCGAATATCTCGACTTCTTCGGCGCCGCCTATGGATTCACCCTCAAAGAACGCAACCGCATCGTCGGAGATGTTCTCGCCTTAACAGACATGGATGGCCGGAAAGACGACTTCATTCAAGGTCTCTCACGAGGCATGCAGCAGCGAGTCAGTCTCGCCCGCGTGTTGGTCAACGATCCGGATTTGCTTCTTCTCGATGAACCTGCCTCTGGTCTCGATCCACGCGCTCGAATCGAATTGATGGAAATCTTGAGAGAGTTACGGCGGATGGGCAAGACAATTTTCATTAGCAGTCACATTCTCAGTGAGCTTGCCGAACTATGTGATAGTGTCACGATCATTGACCGTGGCAAAACAAAATACAGCGGTCCGATGGAAGGGCTGCTCGATGAACAAACGGAAACGCCGACTTACCGCCTACGTATCGATCTCCCTGCTGATGAAGTGGATGTCGCGTTGACTCAAATCCGAGGCGTCGTGTCAGTCGAGCCGATGGAAGGTCGCTCAGACGTCCGCGTGAAACTCGATCCAGGCGTGACAGATAGCAATCAATTTCTAGCTGATATTATTTCTGCAGGATTGACCGTGATTAACTTCGGGCGCGATCAACGACACCTGAACGAAGCCTTCATGGATCTCACCGAACAGGGCGTTCGAAATTGAAGCAGTGTCCAACACCCAACCAGTCGGGTGCGTCTCGACGCACCAAGCCACCCATGCAAATTCAGGAGAGGTGCGTTGCAACGCACCCGACGAAGTGAATTTCGCACCTTCAATTTTCAACAAGCATGAATAAATTTTTCGCCTTGGTACGACGAGCGTTACAAACGGAGACTCGTCTCGCGAGATCTCATCTGGCGCGTTGCTTCCTTGGCGGGTTTGTCCTGTGGACACTCATCACGACTCAGTTCCAAATGTTCTTTAGAGGTGCTCCAGGTCTCGACTTGTTTCGTTCCGTGACCTATTACAATTTTTTCTTTATCACGATTTTGGGTACGGCGTTCTTTGCGACGTCGATTACGGAGGAAAAGGAAGAACGAACACTCGGCTTGCTGAAAATGGCAGGCGTCGGGGCGCCGACGCTCATTCTGGGTAAGTGGACTCCACGAATGATCGGGGCCTTTTTTTTACTCAGTATTCAAATCCCGTTCACTGTGCTGGCGATAACTTTAGGAGGTGTTCTCTGGAATCAGATCGGAGCCGCTTATCTTTCACTCTTTGGTCATCTGTTCCTTGTCGGAAACATTGGCCTGCTCTGCTCAGTCGTGATGTCAACCACCACCGGCGCCTGTGGTGTTGCGACTCTCATTTTAGTCGTCTACCACTTTCTTCCGATGGTTCTCCAAGGGATCTTCCGAAATTCACAAGGAACGATTCTGGGCGATATTGTTCTGTCCTTTTCCGGGAAGCTGGGAGAAATGAATGGATTCGGTTCCATCGGTCGAACAATGACAACCGGATTCAGTTCATCGTGGTGGAGCTTTCAGCTTCTCAGCAATTTAATTCTCGGCACCGTGATACTGTTGATTGCCGGTGGCGTGTTCGATCTTTGCACCAGAAATGAAAAAGAAGAAGGGACTCTCAATGTCTTTGACAGAATACGCAAACGGAGTGCCGCATTAAGCAATCGCCGGGTTTGGCAATCAGCAATTTTGTGGAAGGATTTTCACTTCGTCGGTGGAGGGGCTTGGTTTCTCGGTCTGAAGTTGTTCTTGTACCTGACGTCCATCTTTCTATTCACTCTCGGTCTGGCACCGAGCTCGAATCGATTTTACGAACATTTAGGAGGCGCTCTCTTTGGGTGGTCGGCTTTCTTCATCGTGTTAGAGATTGGAATCATGAGCGCTCGACTCTATCGCTCTGAACTTTCCCAAAAAACCTGGTCTTCCCTTGTTTTGCTTCCCCGTTCTTCTACAGAAATCATCTATTCCAAGTTGCTCGGAGGTTTATCAGTAACATTGCCGCTGCTTTGCTGCATGTTTCTGAGTCTGATACTGATCCCCGATGAATTTGCGGATTTCCTTGGAGAAGTCTTTTCGGATTCAAGCTTCTTCCTGGGGTTCTCCTATTTCATTTCTCAAATTGTCTTAGCATTCCACATCTCGACCTACCTTTCCATCACTCAAAAGTGGGCGCATTGGCCGATTGCAGTTTTTCTTTCCGGGTTTATTTTATTCATGGCAAACATGATGATCGGCGGCTGTTTGTTTTGGGGAGGAAGTTCAGGTATCTCTGAAGAGCCTGTCTTTTTCATGGGCTGTCTACTCTCAGGTGCGTTAATTCTGTTCATTCATCTTCGAACACGGACTCGCCTAATTGCATTGGCTGCCGAGTGAAATTGGCGCTCCCAATTTCATCGATTTGCTCTTCTCCGCGGATTTCGTCAAACTGGTTGAGTTCTGTCGCACACCGATACACATCCTTTTTTCATTGAAATCAGCAAGACAAACCTGTGGCAGTCGAATCGCCTTACACTTCTGAAGATCTCACTTCGCTTGGACTTTCTCAGGAAAGACTTCCGAGGCACATTGCCATCATCATGGACGGCAATGGCCGCTGGGCACAAAGCCGTGGCTTGCCCCGTATTGAAGGTCACCGGCGCGGCGTCCATAGTGTTCGCGCGATTGTTGAAGAGTGTGCAAGGTTGGGGCTGGACCAGTTGACGCTCTATTGCTTCAGCAGCGAAAACTGGAAACGCCCGCGTCCAGAACTTGATCTCCTGATGAGTCTGCTGCAGCGCTACGTCGTTGCCGAGCGAGACGAAATTATGCGGCAGGACATTCAGTTTCAAACAATCGGTCGTACTGACCGCCTGAGCCAAAAAATTCTTGCCGAAGTGAATAAGACTGTCGAAATGAGTCGCGACAATCCAGGCATGCGGCTGTGCCTGGCGCTCGACTACGGAGCCAGAGATGAACTCGTCACCGCCGTTCGCGGGATCGCAGAAAAAGTTCGCAGTGGTGAAATGAATGTCGACGAAATTGAAGAAGGAACCGTCTCGCAACATCTCTACACCGCCCAGATGCCGGACCCAGATCTGGTCATTCGAACTGCCGGAGAAATGCGGATCAGCAATTTCCTCCTCTGGCAAATCAGCTACGCTGAACTCTGGGTCACAGAAACACTCTGGCCTGATTTCCGGCAATCTGAGTTGATGACTGCTCTACAAGACTACGCCGCTAGAGATCGCCGCTTTGGCGGCTTGAACTCTTGAAAAGGTCCGGGGACGAGGAATCGAGAGTCGTGTGAAATGGAAGAGGAACGAAAATCTCTTCTTGAGGATCGTAGTAGCCGATAGTTACGACCTGCTACGATGCATGCGGTTTCAATTCAAGATGATTTTGATTGATTGAGTTTTCATGAACGACCTCTCTGCCGATTCGGCTCGTCCGACGAACGTTCGTTTTCGTGTCTTGTTCATCTGTTTTTGCTCTGCGGCGCTGCTTTATCTTGACCGTTTCTGCATGAACTTCGCACAGCAATATGTGAAAGAGGATCTGCTGCTCACGGACGACCAACTTGGTCAATGTATGTCCGCGTTCTTTTTTGCGTATGCATTGTTTCAAGTTCCATCTGGTTGGATGTCAGACCGGTTCGGCCCACGCTCGATGATGGCGATCTACATTATCGTCTGGTCAATCTTTACGGCTCTCATGGGAGCCGTGATGGGATTCTTCGGACTGGTCGTCGTTCGGATGGCTTCGGGAGTCGGTCAGGCAGGTGCGTATCCGACGTGTGCCTCTGTCGTTCGGCGCTGGATGCCTGCGGAAGCACGCGGTCGCGCAAGCAGTACCATCGCTTTTGGCGGTCGAGTCGGTGGCGTCCTCGCGCCGATCCTTACGATGGCGCTCGTCATTGCATTTGTGCCCATGAGCACTTCCCCACTCTTGATCGAGACCGACATCCTTTCAACTCAACCGATCAATGATCTGCTATCAGGCGTCACCGAGAAAGAAGCGAAAGGAAACCCGGACGTTCTGCGGCGAGTCTCGCTCGCTGAGGAAAAAATTCAATTGATTCCCACCTCAGCACATGGCAACCCTGAGCAACTCGCCGCAGAGTTCAACCTGTTGATTAAAGGTGAAACGGTTGCAACCGCAGGCGACATGCATGGTATCGGCCTTGAGAAAGAAGGTGCCCGGCTTCTCAAAAAAACGGACCTCACGCAAGTTCAGCAACAGCGACTCAATCGTCTCATCCTGGAAGCGATCTTTCCGAAGACGGTCAAGAAAATTTACGTGCAAGGCTGGCGA
>JAJDEL010000424.1 GCA_029259835.1 Planctomicrobium sp.
GATTGGTTTTTCTGGAGAAAGAACATCCCAGATATTGACCTTCAACTCGATATCCCAAGTCGCTAGATACTTGTTATTCGAAGACCAAGATGCACCAATGATTTCATGCTTGTGATCTTCTAAGTGTGCAATGTTTTCTGGGCCACGCCAAATGTCAATCGCGCCTCCGACACTCTGATTTGTGGAAACGGTCGCTAACAAAGAACCGTCTGAATTCCAAGAAGACAGAGTGTGATGTGCTGGTGTCTTAATTTGATATTGTCTCTTTCCCGATTCATTGTAGATCGTTGCATCAAGAACATTTCGCTCAACGACAAACTTTTTCCCATCAGGGGAAAAAGCAGCAAACCCTCTACTTCCCGGTTCCTTGATTTGCATCGATCTATCATTGGAAGGGTTGATTCCCCATTCAAAATGCCACGTTTTGTTTTTTATTCCAGATTGATTCGCTCCTCCAATCGCAAGAAAATGGTTCTCATCATTCATCCATGACAAAGAATTCTGCGGAATCGGAAGAGGGAAATCGTATTCAGCCAATTTCATTCCGGCAGGAGAATACTCAACTGAAAATCCAGGTCCATTCCCACCAGCAGAATAAATCAATCGGTCAGGTTCGATCCAACGGACCACAGAGAGTAGTGTTTGAGAGAATTGATGATGTTCGTTGATGTCCAACTGGGCGACCGCATTACCAGCCAAATCATAAATGCCGCCAGTGCTCGTCGCAATGAATCTTCCATCCGGGCTGAATCCTCGGGCTCCTCTAAGGCCCTCAAATTCAAACGAAATAGACTCTCCAGAGAGTGTCCAGAGACGTGCAGTACGACCATGGTAATTGGTCGTCATGATTTTTTCCCCGCTGGGATGCCATGCGCAATTCGGTTGAAGCAAGTCACTATCATGTTTCAAAACGACGACTGGCTCACCACCATCTTTTTCAAAGACTCGAATCTCTCCATTGGACGGGATGGCAAAGCGACTTCCATCAGGGCTCCACAAAGAATTCCAAAGATGATCATTGATGATTCCACCATTCGTTGGCGGTACAAAACTCTCTATGATTTTTCCGCCTGGATTGCGTTGTTCCATGGAGTCGCGCCGAACCAACAAAATCCGCGATCCGTCTGGACTCCAGGCAGCCCAAGGCATCGAATTGTCATTTCCTCTTTCGTATGACCAATCCGCGAGGATGGTTCCGTTCAGAAGACAAACGGAAAAATGAAGTGAAGTGCCAATAAATCGGCTGATGATAAATTTTGTTTCATCAGGCGACCAGCTGATTCTGCGATCATAGGGTTCCCTCTGACCATCAAATAACCCTACGAGACGTCCAGTTTTACGGTCTAAAATACGGACGTGAGGATCGTGAACACTGTCCTCAAACGTTGCAACATAATTTCCTTTCGGGCTGACATAGAAGCGATGGTTATTGTGTGCATGTGTTGGCAGGATTTGCCATTCGAACGATATGCTGGGAAGCTTGGCCGGAAATGAAGCATACCCCTCCAGTTTAGCGGCTTCGCCCGGTTGCCAGTCGACCGCCGAGAGCCGCTTCAGCAACTCATCATCGCTAGGGCGTCCAGCGATGTTTTGTTTAATACGCGGAGAGTTCGTTGTATCAATTTTCACCATTGTTGCTGCGATTTGTTCTTCGGTGAAGTCTGATTCGATATGACACTTTGGTAAGGCGAGTCTTAGGGCGGCGATGCTTTGAGAAGTGACTTTTGTCTTCCCTAAACTGAGACCGTGGAGACTGGTCATCGATTCGAGGTGTTTCACATCGTCGTCGATGATCCGAGTATTTTTTACCGTCAGATATTCCAATTTCATCCCTGCAAGCGGCGAAAGATCCGAGACTTCTGTATTTGAGCAGATGAATCTCACGAGCGGCATTCCCTCTAATGCTGAAAGGTCATGGATCTTCGTGCTGTCACAACTCAACCCCGTCAATAACATCCCCTTGAGAGGTGAAAGGTCCGAGATATTCGTCCTGTCGAAGTTCAATCCTGTCAACGGCATGCCCTGTAACACAGAGAGGTCCGAAATTTTCGTATCCGAAAATATCAGAGTATTTAGCTTCATCCCGGCGAGTGGCGAAAGGTTCCGAACCTGTGTCTCGCTGCAAACCAAGCTCGTCAACGGCATCCCAATGAGTGCTGAAAGATCATCGATCTTCGTATCGCGACAGTTGAAGTCAATCAGTTCCATGTCTGCGAGTGGCGAAAGATCTGAAATCTGAGTGTTGTAACAATGCAGTATTGTGAGAGGCATCCCTTGCAGTGCGGAAAGGTCCTTGATTTTTGTCTGGTTACAGTACAAAGTCGTCAGTGGCATTCCTCTCAGTGGAGAAAGATCTGCTACGGGTGTGGTGTGACATTCCAGGAAGGTCAATTCCATCTCTTGAAGAAGCGAGAGGTCCTTCACCTGAGTTGTACCAATCTGCAAGCGGTCGAGCGGCATCTCTTTCAATGGAGAAAGGTCAGCGACTGGCGTCTCGGAGCAATCCAGAGCCGTTAATTTCATTCCTTGCAATGGCAAGAGATTCGTGATCTGTAAGGAACGGCAACTCAATTTCGTTAACGGCATTCCCTTAAGAGGAGAAAGATCAACGACTTGCGAATACGAGCAATTCAGTTCCTTCAAATTCATTCCCTTGAGTGGTGAAAGGTCCGCCAAGGCCCCTTTGTTTGCGCTCGTGCCGTAGCAACGAAGTCGTTCTAGTCCTGGCAGCGCCCGAACCGGCCAAATCTCAGTGATCTGCCCGGTAAAGAAATTCACCTCAACGATTTGACCATGTTCAATCATGTGTCCCAAATTACCATCAAATCCAGGGTTCGCAGTTTTGAGTTGCTTGCGAACCGCTTCGACTTGCTGCTTCGGTTGGAGCCTCGCCACACTGTCGAAGAATGCCTGTTGTTCCGATTTTGGTTGCCAATCGTGAGCGGCAATAGCAGGACTGTCAGCAACCGCTTCCGTCGCTTTCCGCTCAATCGTGACGATTGTCGTGTTGCCGCGCCTGAGGGTGACGCTGTTTTTGTCGATTTTGAATTGGTCAGCGTTGGCTCCGGTGAGGGTGATTTCGTATTTTCCGGTGCGGAGTTTTGACTGACCTTTGCCGCCGGATAGTTCAAAACCATCTACTGGTTCACCGTTGTGGCGTTTGACGGTGAATTCAACGTTGTCATCTTCGGAACTCACAACCAAATCACCGTAGTCGGTTTTAATATGGATGATCATCGCTGCGGCAAAGACTCCGACGAGTGTCAGGGCAAGACCGATGCCTTTCAGGAGACTTCGTCTCTGTTTTTCGAGCGAACGGCTGCGATGTTCGGAAGGTGAATTCTGAGCAATCCGAGTCGGTGCCAGAGAGAAGTCTTCACTGGATTCAGTCTCTGGTAGAAACGCCAACAGGGCTTCGGCGGAGGACCATTGGCTCAGTTGCTCTGCGAGTTCTCCTGCGCTTGTCACTCGGTCTTGAGGATCTTTTTGCAGGCACTTGGAAACAATCTCTGCGAGTTCCTGCGGGGTGTCCGGGCGAAGTTCGCGAATGTCTGGGACCGGGTCGTTCATGATTTGCATCGCTTTTTCCAGCAGCGATGATGAACCACCCTCCGATGGATAAAGCACACGCCCGCTCAGCAGGTAGAACAGTGTCGCTCCGAGGGCATAGAGGTCGGTTTGTCCATCAACGCTTCGACTGCTGCGAAGCTGCTCGGGAGCCATGTAGTCCGGAGTGCCAAGAATCTGCTGGTCGGTCGTCAGTTCCGGCAGGTCAGCAGAGGATTCATCCTGACTGGTAATTCGTGCCAGCCCCAAATCGAGAACACGTACGACACCAGAGCGGTCAAGCATGATGTTGCCCGGCTTGATGTCACGATGAACCACTCCCTGGTCGTGTGCATACTGAATTCCCAAAGCTGCCTGACGAACAAGTTCGCAGGCAGCCGCGACCGGCATTCCATTCTCGTGAGACTTTTCGTGCCGGATCAACTGCGAGAGCGACCTGCCATCAACGTAGTCCATCACCAGATAAGGGACGCCATCCTCTTCATCGGCATGGTGCGCAGCAACAACATTCGGATGCTCCAACTGCCCGATGGCCCGCATCTCTTGATAAAATCGAGCCGTGGCTGCTTCGTCAGACAACTTGTGAGAATGTAGCACCTTCACAGCTTGGATTTTCCCCAGCCGAGAATGCCTCGCCTTGAAGACCTGCCCCATCCCTCCCCCGCCAAGAGATTCCAGCAATTCAAACTGCCCGAGAATTTTCGGCTCTGACGTAGAAGATTCCTCAGCTTCCATCACCTTTGCGAGTCGTCGGATTTCCTTAACATCTTTGAGTCGTTCGATCAGATCCTGACAATGCTTCTCATTCACGACCGGGTCTTCTTCGACCGATCGTGTTTTCTGAAGCAATTCATCGAAGTCGACACTGGTCTCTTGCCCTGCCGTCACGATCGTTTCTTCGGAAATATCTCGAAGATCAGATTCAGGGTTGTCCAACTTCGTCTGTTTTTTGTCGCTCTGGGGTTTGCTCATCGCTGAGTCCTGTTCTCCGGAATCATGCATCATTGCCGCCGTCAATCCGGCAGTACATCAGTGCAGCACGTCTTCACTCAATTAAACTGAAGTGCGTTACGCGAAAATCTCAGAAGTTCCAATGAGCTAACTCATTCGAGCATGCCCTGAACTTCAGCCTTGAGTTTCTGACGAATGCGAAACGTCGCCTGACGAACCGCAACGTCTGTCATACCCAGACGTTGAGCAGTTTCCTGATTTGACAGCCTTTGGAATTCCATCAACTGAAAAGCTTCCCAATTTTTTGGCTGAACATCATTTCGAATCACATCCAAAGCCCGTGAAAGAACCTGGGCTGGCTGGCACCAGTCAACACTACTGGGGTCATCCTGAGCAGGCAGATTCTCCAGAATCG
>JAJDEL010000425.1 GCA_029259835.1 Planctomicrobium sp.
GAAGTCGAATACGCTTACAACGTCACCGTTTGTAAACCTGAAGAACGAACTCGCACTTACACCGTTTGCAAGCCCGTTTGCCGTGACGAAGAGTTCACTTACAACGTCACTGTCTGTAAGCCAGAAGAACGCACACGAACAATTACCGTTTGCAAGCCCGTCTGCCGCGAAGTCGAATACACTTACAACGTCACCGTTTGTAAGCCAGAAGAGCGAACTCGCACATACACCGTCTGTAAAACTGTTTGCCGTGACGAGGAATACACTTACGACGTCACTGTCTGTAAGCCTGAAACTCGCACACGAACAATCAAAGTGTGCAAGCTCGTTCCTCGTAATGAAGAATACACCGTCGAAAAATGTGTTCTGAAACCTGAAACTCGCACACGAACAGTCACAACCTGCAAGCAGGTTGCTGTCGAAAAGACTCGTGACGTGCAGTACACCGAATGCGTTCGCAAAGAACGTGAAGAAGAGTACTCAGTCACTGTTTGCGATACTGTTTCTGAAGAACGAACTCAGACTTACAATGTTTGTGTTCCAGTTCAAGTTGAAAAAGAAATTCAGGTTCGAGTTTGCAAAATGGTACCCAAGACCGTTCAGGTCCAGGTTCCTGTTTGCAACACTTGCGCACCTGCTTGCAGCAACTGCAAGTAAGCTGAATGAGAGTTCCTGAAACTCGAAAAGCCCTCCACAACTCGTGGAGGGCTTTTTTCATGCGCGAGCTTACTAACCCACGTATTACTGAATCATTTGCAGAGTAAATCGCTTCGGCAACTACACATCGAAGTACATCGCAAATTCCCATGGATGTGGGCGCTGACGAATTGCTTCGACCTCTTGAGCAGTCTTGTACCAGATCCATGTGTCGATGACATCTTTTGTGAAGACATCACCACGAAGCAGAAAGTCACGGTCATTGCGAAGTGCGGCGAGAGCCTCTGAGAGCGATTCCGGAACTTTGGGATAATCGGTCAACTCTTCGCTGGGAAGATCGTAGACATCTTTGTCGAGCGGCATGCCAGGATCAATTTTATTCTGGATCCCATCCAGCGCGGCCATGAGAACTGCAGCATTCGCGAGGTACGGATTACAACTTGGGTCAGGGCAGCGGAATTCAAATCGACGTGTTGTAGAAGATGATGAATGCACGGGAATTCGAATTGCGGCTGATCGGTGGCGAAAGCTGTATGTTAAATTGACTGGTGCGTCAAAACCGGGCACGGTGCGCTTGTAGCTATTCGTAGTGGGACAGCAAAATGCAAACAAGGCCGGTGCGTGCTTCAATATTCCACCCACCGCATTCATTGCCAGTTCACTCATCGATCCATAACCAGAACCCGCAAATAACGTTTCTTCGTTCTTCCACAATGAGAGGTGCATGTGGAGGCCGGAACCGTTGTCGTTCCAGAGCGGCTTCGGCATGAAGGTCGCCGTCTTCCCATGCTTCGCCGCAACGTTTTTAGCGATGTACTTAAATCGCAACAGATTGTCGGCTGCCTGCAGGAGCGGTGCATATTCGAGATCAACTTCGCATTGCCCGCCGGTTGCGACCTCATGGTGGTGACCGCTGATGCCAACTCCGCATTCCTGTGCGGTGAGCATAATTTCTGTTCGAAGATCCTGAAGTGTGTCAGTGGGAGGCATCGGAAAATAGCCTTCACGACGCCGAATCTGCCGACCATGATTGTTCTCACCTGACGGTTGTCCGCGATTCCATTCCCCTTCAACGCTATCAATATGAAAATAGCCTTCGTGTTCATTTTGGTCGAACCGGACGTCATCGAACACGAAAAATTCCGGCTCCAACCCAAAGTAAGCTGCGTCAGCAATCCCGGTTGACTTCATGTACGCTTCAGCTTTGCGCGCCACATTTCGCGGGTCGCGATTGTAGTCCGTTCGCGTGATTGGCTCCTGAATATTGCAGGTCATCGATAAGGTCGATGCCATAAACGGGTCAACCATTGCGGTTTCTGGCTGCGGGACAACCAGCATGTCACTTTCGTTGATTGCCTGCCAGCCACGGAGTGATGAGCCGTCAATCGTAAAGCCGTCTTCGAAAGCTGCTTCTGTCAGAGCATTGACCGGAATCGTGAAATGCTTCTGCGTTCCTGGGAAGTCCATGAAACGTAAGTCGACAGCTTGGATTTCCTTTTGTCTACACAATGCCAATACTTCACGCGGTGTCATAACCACAATCCCGATTCTCATCCACATCTATAAAAACGATAGCACGCGGCGCAATGCTAGGTGCTATCGTCGCAAGTCTGTGGCTGAAAATGAAGTCAGCAGGTGAGAAAAGGAGGGAGGGGCAACGAAGCGACTATCAAAGAGGTCAGAGATAAGAAAGAAAATGGTCCAAGGAAATCATTCTTTCGAAGTCGATCACCACGCCCGATTCAACGGCGCACAGCATTTGTCGTTGAACCATTTAAGTTGAGGTCCATGACACGCACTAGCGAGAGGACATTGCCATAAAATGATTCGTCGCGAATCATCTTGCCTTTGTCACTCGTCACCATTTTTCTCCGGATTTGAATCAGCTGCTACCGGTCCGAAACCCTTGGCGATCAAAACTTTCTGCTTGATTTCTTCCATCATCGCAGGGCTCTCTTCAAGGGAAATGCGCGCCTTGTCGCGTCCTTGTCCGAGCTTTACGTCTCCGTAAGCGAACCAGGACCCGCTTCGCTGGACAATTTTTTCATCTGTTGCCAGATCAAGAATATCTGAAGACCAACTGATGCCCGACGTTCCTAACATATCGAATTCCGCGACTCTGAATGGAGGAGCGACTTTGTTCTTGACAACTTTGGCCTTCATGCGAATGCCGATTGCCTCATCTCCATCCTTCAAAGTCGCAATTCGACGGACGTCAACACGAACTGAGGAGTAGAACTTCAAGGCGCGCCCGCCGGGAGTTGTTTCTGGACTTCCAAACATCACACCAATTTTCTCACGAATTTGGTTAATGAAGATGACTGTCGTTTTCGCTTTTGCAATTGCCCCAGTGAGCTTTCGCATTGCCTGACTCATCATTCGCGCTTGCAGCCCAACATGACTGTCTCCAATTTCCCCATCCAGTTCTTTTTTCGGAACGAGTGCGGCAACGGAGTCGACTACGATGATATCAACGGCATTTGATTTGATAAGCATTTCAGCAATTTGAAGGCCTTCTTCACCGAATGTCGGTTGGCTGACGAGAAGTTCTTCGAGGTTCACACCCAACTTACGTGCCCAGACAGGGTCCAGAGCATGTTCAGCATCAATAAACGCTGCAATTCCACCACTTTTCTGGGCACTTGCAACAGCGTGAAGAGCTAGTGTCGTTTTTCCGCTTGATTCTGGACCAAACAACTCAACAACGCGACCTCGCGGAAATCCGCTTCCACCTAACCCGAGGTCGAGAGAAAGCGAACCTGTCGATATCCCATCAACAGCAGCACCAGGTTCGTCTGCAAGACGCATGATCGCGCCTTCTCCGAAAGCTTTGTGAATTTGCCCTAAAGCGTTTTTCAGAACGCCGTTTGAGTCATCTTTGGGGCTAGTATCCCCTTTTTTGGAACCACGAGCTTTTGCCATTATTTCTCCTTATCCTTCGCTTCAATGTAGTGAACATTAGAACACAATAATAACGTATCGGCAAGAGGAATCAACCTCTTGAGTTCCATATTCGCCCCACCAGCCGTTATTTTCCTCAATCGACCAATTTGTCAGATTGAATCTCGAAAGTCGAGAGTTGAATAGGCTCACCTTGTTGGATAAACTCGCCAGCCAAAAGCTGAGAATGTTTGCCGCTCAGGGTCCGTAATCCGAACCTTCCACAGCCGATCACGTCTTTTCAGGTCTATAGACACTTGGAAACCAGGCAATTAATTGGAACGGTCATTCCCCTTAGAAGCAACTTTCTTACGAAACGAGCGATATCCGTCACTCGTTTTTACCAAACTGGACAACAGAGATGCGTCATATCCTTTCGGCATTGGTCATGAATCAACCTGGTGTGCTCGCCCACATTTCCGGGATGCTGGCTTCACGTGCCTTCAACATCGACAGCCTGGCTGTCGGACCGACTGAAAACAAACTCTATTCCCGTATGACTTTTGTCGTCAGCGGCAGCTTAGGGTCCCTCAATCAGGTCCGAAAGCAATTGGAGAAAGTCGTGACTGTCGTCAAGGTGGTCGACTACCTTGAAAACGAACACGTTGAGCGAGATTTAATGCTGATCAAGGTTCAGACAGAATCGACGGTTCAGCGTAGCGAACTGAAGGAGCTTGTCGACATTTTTCGTGGCAGCATCGTTGATGTCAACACTGACCATGTGATGATCGAACTGTCGGGACAGGAAAGTAAAATTGAAGCATTCATCACCGCAGTCACACCGTTCGGCATCCTCGAAATGGTTCGGACCGGAAGGATCGCTCTTTCAAGAACGAGTTCGATGACTTCAAAAGTTGAAGTTGGCGACCCCACGCACATGACTGACGATATCGAGCAAACTGCTTAATGAGCAGTTCGCTCTGAACAAGAAACTCTCTGCGAGCCGATGCTCGCTGATTCACGACTTTGACCGGCAGAAAGATCCGACTGTTCTGCTCAGCAATCACCGGTCTGAACAATTTCACAAAGTAACGATAAGATAAGGTAGCGACCATGGCAGCGAAAATTTACTACGACGACGATGCAGATCTCTCACTCCTCAAAGACAAAACCATCGCCATTCTCGGCTATGGAAGTCAGGGGCATGCCCAAGCACAAAACCTTCGCGATAGTGGTTGCAATGTGATTATTGGACAGCGAAAAGGAAGCGCGAACTACGACCTTGCAGTCAGCCACGGCTTCGAGCCGATGCCTCTCGTAGACGCCGCAAAAGCTGGAGATCTTGTCAATATTCTGCTTCCAGATGAAGTTCAAGGAGACCTCTTCCGCTCGCAGATTAAAGATCAGCTTGGCCCAGGCAACCTGCTTCTTTGTTCGCACGGATTCAACATTCACTTCGGTCAAGTCATTCCACCAGAAGGTGTTGATGCCGGACTGGTTGC
>JAJDEL010000426.1 GCA_029259835.1 Planctomicrobium sp.
AACTCAAAAAAAAGGTGACACTCGCTTCCTGGCGAAGCGTGATGACAGCGAATGGATCGAATCAGGTCGTCGAACCACCTGCTTTGTTTGGAGGCCCATTCGGAAAACCTGTCAAAAAGAATTCCAAAGATCACGAAGAGACTCCCTCACAAAAAAACGACTCTGGCGCAAAGACACCAGAGTCGTTGAAGACGCAGTGAGGAACTGTTCTGAAACAACTTCCCTGTTTGCCAGTCCAGAACAGTCTGAATGACTCGTGATTTCAACGGCGAAAACTGAGCCGTGGAATGAGAGCGACAATTCCAACAACATAAGTCCCAACGGGACGGTCCTGTGTCAGCCCTGGGCAGAGCGAAAGGCGTCAGCCATGCATCGTCGCTCTGGGAAATTGTGATACCCTCCCCGCAAAGTCCCAACGGGATGTCCCTACCATTCATCATTTGGGGGGCAGGAGGTGAATGAGGGCCGCTCCGTTGGGGCTTTTGGTGTTTGTTGTTTCCACGAATCCCCAGGCGTTGCCAGGGGCTGACATAGGGATGGCCCGTTGGGCCGAGGATCTCTCAAACTCAAGGAGCTGCGCGAAACTAAAGTGCTGCATTCATAGCGAAAAAGCCCGGCATTTCGGAAATGCCGGGCTTTTAATTTGTCGGTGCAATCAGGCAGCACGGGTCGCAGTCTTGTAGCTTCGATTCCCGACAAGCTTTTCACGAAAGCCATTCTCTGATTGTTCTCGAAGTCTTTGTAGACCTTCAGAAAGCAATGGCATCGCGACGCAGAGCGCCTTGCGGATTTCTTTCGTCTGTAAGGAACTTTCCCCGGCCCCAAACTCCACTGGAAGCTCGTTCAGAGAGGTTTCTTTGCGAATCGACAGCCAAGGGAGTTCAAATTGATCGGAGAGTCTTTGCGTAAATGTCAGCGGGCTGACTCGCTCGGCACCTGCAACATGGAAAGTTCCAGAGAGGTTTTCGAGGCAGGCTCGTTCAACAATCGCTGCCAGATCAGTTGCCAATATTGGTGAAGCATGGCGAATAGAATCCTGTTCGACGATGCGTCGCATCTCGACTTCACCCAGCAAGTTTTCTAACCAACCATTCCGTGCAGGGTCAGCGGACCACCCAAAGACATTCGTTCGCAGAATCAAAGCATGTGGAGCGGAATTCAACACGGCTGCTTCTGTGGAGCGAATTGCCACAGCCTGGGCACTCTGGCAATGACCGATACTCTCTTCATCATGGAACATCCATGGGCCGGTGAAAACTCCGTCAGAGGAGACCATCACAAATCGTGTTTTCAAATCTTCGCAAGCAGTTGCCCATTCGACGGCGCTGTCCACAATTGATTCATCGATCCGCTGAGTCGAATTTTGATCCCAAGAGGAACACGCGGCAGCACCACAATAAAGGACCCAATCAGGATTGGTCTGTTCGATTGCGGAGCGCGGAGCGTCAGTAGGGTCCAAGGCATCGCAATTTACAATGTCAAATTTGTCTTCTGGATGCCAAGTGGTCACCTGGTACTTCTCAGCCAGAGAAAGTGCCAGATTTGCTCCGGCGATGGTATCAACTCCGATGACTAGAATTTTATCCACGCTGTGCCTCCATGCGTTGCGCGTCATTGTGAAAACAGTCGCTTTTGCTCAATCCGTGAGCGATGGTTGAGTATAAGTCGGGTGAGAATTCCCAACCAAGATCAATCGGCAAGATTTACCAGTCCGAGATTTCTCGTTGTAGAAGTTTCAACACCCAGTCCTTGTCGAAACACCCAGAAACTGCCTATCTTCTCTCAATGATGGACAAACGAACTCACGCCAACTAGCGTGGTTCATCCAATCTGAATTGACAGGTGGTCAACATTCAGCGAGCACGCCAACGAGCGTGCGGACTTTCTATTGCAACGTGTCACTCCAGGTCTGACAAGACACTAGCGTGGTGGTCTATAGCACTTAAGAGGAAGAGATGATGAGGCAATTCGCTATCCTATTTGTACTGGGAACGATTCATTTGATGACAGCGTCTAATTTATCTGCGGAAGAGGTGATACAACTCTGGTCGGGCCAACCTCCTGGAGAAAAACTGGATGTTGGACCAGAGAAAGACATCACGAAGCCAACGGATCGCCTGATCGCTGGTCGCAAAATCATCAAGCTGAAAAACGTCGTTCAGCCTGAAATTCATGTCTACCTCGCTCCTGCAGAAACGCGCAACGGCGCTTCAGTCGTCATTTGTCCAGGCGGTGGATTCAACATCCTGGCGTGGGATCTGGAAGGGACTGAAGTCGCCCAGTGGCTCAACAAAATCGGCATCAGTGCGATTGTTTTGAAGTATCGGGTGCCGACGAGTCAGCAAAAACCCAAATGGAAAGCGCCAGTTCAAGACGTTCAACGGGCGATCAGCCTGACGAGGCATCATGCTAAAGAGTGGGGCTTGAAAAGAGATCGTATTGCCGTCCTTGGTTTTTCCGCAGGTGGTCACGCTGCAGCACGCGCCGCTTTGATGACGCAGCGACAGTACGACGCCACAGACGAAATTGACAAACTCTCTTGTCGCCCGAATGCCGGAGTCCTCATTTATCCAGCATGGCTTGTTGATGACGAAGGAGAAATGCTGGAAGATTTAAAAGTCTCCTCCAAAACCCCGCCGATGTTTCTCGTCCACGCCTTCGACGATGGCATCTCCGCCATGAGCAGCATTTCCTTGCTGGCAGCCCTGAAGAAAAACAAAGTCTCCTCTGAACTGCACGTCTTCGAGTCCGGTGGTCACGGCTATGGATTACGACCCCTGAAAGACCAACCTGTCACACACTGGCCGCATCTCTGTGAGAATTGGCTCAAGCGTCTGGGTTGGGTTGAATAGTAGATTGACGCAGCCAATCTCTCGTTACCAAGCTCTGCTTGGTAACGAGTTCAAATGGTACCTATTTGGGGACCACCCGCCGTGAGCCGAGCGCGCTAGCGTCGGTCAAGATGCGAGAAAACGTGACTCCCGCAAGACCCGAGGCTAGCGCCAACGGCTCAAAAGTAGGCCTGTGGTTTACAAAAAGCAGGCGACATTGGGCGAGCGACAGCGACTCGCAATGCGGACCTGCAATTCCAAAGTTGACGGGGTTAGGTGTGAAGATTCAGTGAAGGCATTGAGAAAGACTCGGTTGAAATCAATTCATCGTTTTGAATCTGAAACCGACTTCACGTACAATTCAGGCCCACACAATGTCCTCGACGAAGAGCCTTCCCTATGTTTCCATCCATCCTTCGCAATTTTCTATCCACTCTCTTTCTTATCGGACTGACTCTTCCTTCGGCAGTCGCACAAGACAAGACAAACGCCGCACCCATCGAAGCGGCTCGGCAGAAAGCCATCGGTCAGTACAAGCAACGGCAAGCGATTCAAGGTGAACTGAACAGCTTTCAGGAAGAAGTCCGCAACCTCAAGAAATCGCTCGCGACGATGACTTCGATGCAAGCTGACCTTAAGAAGCAACTTGCCGAGGTTCAAAAGAAACTGACGGAACAGGAAACGGCTTCGACTGCATCTAGTAAGAAACTTTCTACTGCCACGACAGCAGAAAAAACCGCCCAGACTGCTCTCGAAGCGGCTCAGAAGAAACTGGTTGCTGCGAAGACGGCAAGCGCGACCGCAAAAAAAGATGCCGATGCAAAACTCGCCGCTGTGAAGGCATCGAAAGAAAGTCTCGCCGGAATTCAGAAAACGACTGCCGACTTGACCACCAAGTCCATCACCGCTGTCCAAACGCTGAAGCAGACAGCAATTAAGATCAACGAGAAGGACGCAGTTCTGAAATCTTCTGCCAAGGCTGAGAACGAGCACTGGAAGCAGGTCGAAAAATTGCACACGGAGGCAGGGACGTGGGTTTCATTCGCAAAAGAAATTGCCCCGATGTTTCAAAAGAGATGCCTCGCATGTCACAACGAAGGGAAACCACGTGGGCAACTCAAAATGGATAATTACAATGTCCTCTTGCACGGCGGGGAATCTGGCGCTCTGGTTGATCTCGAAAAACCTGAACTCTCGACTTTGATTGCAATGATCGAAGACGGATCGATGCCAAAGGATGACGATCCACTGACTCAAGAGCAAATCGCCACGGTCACAAAATGGATTTCAATGGGAGCGAGACTCGATGCAGGCCTGAACGTGACATCTCCGCTCATCGAGATCATGCCGCGCCCGAGCTATCTCACTCCCCCAAAAGAATACCCAGCCCCGATTCCGGTCAACGCGATTGCTCTGCACCAAGATGGAATACGCGTTGTCACATCGGGGTACCATGAACTGCTCATTTGGTCTACGGAAAACGGAGAGTTGACCCGGAGGATTCCTGGAGTTGCTGAACGAGTTTACGACCTCGCGTTCATGGGAAAGTCAAATCTCATCGCCGCCGCCACAGGGACACCGGGCGAAGTGGGCGAAGTGAAAATCTTTGACATCAATACTGGTTCAATGATCAAAAGCCTGCATGTTTCTGCAGCAATCATTACAGGACTCGACTTCTCATCCGATGACACTCATCTCGCAACCTGCGGAGCGGATGGGGCGATTCATATTTTCGATACAGCAACGTGGAACAAAACATTAACGATTCACGACCATGGAGACTGGGTGAACGACATTGCCTGGTCACCAGATGGAACAAAAATCGCATCCGCAAGTCGCGACAAAACGTCAAAGGTGTTCGATGTCAAAACTGGAAACAACATCATGACCTTCAACGGACACAATAATGTCGTGACCGCGATCACTTTTCTCCTGAAAGGCGAAGAAATCGCCACTGGTGGAGATGACAGACGACTTCGAATCTGGAAAATCGCTGACGCATCCGAAGTCAGAAACGTCGCCGGATTCGGTGGGGCAATCACATCTCTCAAACTTCTGGAAGATGGAAAACTCCTCTCTGCAGCAACTGACAAGAAAATCCGTATACACGCCGCCGCAGACCATAAAATCGAAAAAACTCTGATTGGTCCAACTGCGGAATTGTTGAGTCTGGATGTGGTTAGTTCTCCCTTAAATGTTGCCTCCGGTTCACTCGGAGGCGAAGTCCATATGTGGTCGCTGGATCAGGACAAGCCAATCCGAAATTGGCTCGCGAAGCCAGCACCTGCGCCCGTCGTCGAGACCCCAAAACCTGAAGCGACTCCGGATAAAAAAGAAGACAAGTAAGGCTAGCGCCCAATGCCGTCTACTTTGAAGTTTCTCGCCATGAGCCGAACGCGATAGCGTCGGGCAATTTGTGAGAAAACGTGACCTCTGCAAGGTCCGAGGCTAGCGCCAACGGCTCAAAAGAAGGCCTGTGGTAACAAAGTAGATACCACTGGACCAGCGCATTCTCGGTAACCTTTGCAAGTTCCTTTGCATGTTTTACGAATTGGCCCTCCGCCAAACACCGGCTCTTCACGCCTGCATCGGCAACTCTTGCCGATGCGGCTTTGGGTTGTGACGAATAGTCAAGCTGGGGCGTTTCACTCCTCTGTGCTAAGGCCGGAAATCTTCTCTAACCGCCAATTCAAAATCTAAATTTCAATTCGGTATGGTGTGTGCATAACAATTGCTGAAGTCCGATGAATCAGCGCGTAAAATCCATTGGAGCCATCCTTTCCCATTGTTCAACTCTATCGAAATCACATGACGACGATAATGAGATCCCGCCTCAGTTTATCCCTCCTGTTGACTCTTCTTGCGTTGGTCACAGTTTCTCCTCTACATGCTCAGGGAGAAGAAGCCGTCGCTGAAGCACAGCTTCATGAGGCAGAACTTATCGAGGCACAACGCCAGGATGCGATGCGTACGGCGGTTGCGCTCAATTATTGTCGGGCAGCATTTCATCGAATTCGTAAACAACCAGCGCCGGCTGTTTTGAAGGAAGAAGAGGAGAAAATTCTCAACAATCTCAATTTGACTCGGGTTGAAGACAAAGAAGTGATTTCACTCTACACGGCTGTCCTGGAAGAAATCTCCCAGGTGTCCATCACGGACGAAGAAAAAGAACTGTACGAACGAAACCACAAGAGTTCACTCCGTCGGCAAGTCACTTGGGACGCTCTCGCATTTGGAACGGACTTGGCGACCGCTCAGTTTGGCAGTGCCATCCGCACAGGAGCCAACAGTTGGTGGGATTATCGCAACAAAACGTACAAGCGAGATGTCGACATCCTGAAGATCGAGAAAGTCGAAATCAACGGCCTCCTGAAACGGTCCAACCAACTCCTGGACACGTTCTGGGCAATGGCAAGAAAGAAGAACATCCCGGACCGTTGGCTCGTTCGCGGAGACGATCTCGATGAACTCGAATCCGCAGTCGAAGAGCAGGACTTGGAAACTCGCCTGCGAGTTCTCACTCGTATGAAACCATTCATGCAGGCCTACCCTCCATATTGGTACTACCTAAGTCGAACACAACAGGAACTTGGAAAGTTGTCCGAAGCTGTCGAGACTTACTCTTATCTCGATTCCATCGGAGCAGGGCACTTCCGCAAGGATGACATGCTGGCAACCGCAATGGCAAACAAAGCCGCGATTCAGGATTACATGGGAGACGACCAGGCAGTCGCCTCTGCTGAGAAAGCACTTGAATACTCACCAGACGTTTGGCAGGCCAACCTCATCGCTGCACGAATCCTTCAACGGCATGGGAGAGTTGCTCTGGCTGAAGACGCCATTCTTCGAAACCTGGACGTCGACCTCGAGGCATCTCAAAGCACGGTCTTCCTGGCCGCACTCTATTATTACTCTCGCGATGAAGAAAAACTGGTCAAGTTGCTCAACGACAAAAAGGCAGTCGCTCACCTTCCGGCACCAGTTCTTCTTCGCAGTGCAGCACTTGTCGGCGCGAAGAACACACCACCGGATGTCATGAGAAATATCATGGCATCACTTTCTGCGTTTCCCCAGAATCGATTCGGTCACGATGAACTCACCCTGCGCGTCTCTTACGCCTGGCAACTTCATCTTGCCAGTTTCGAAGTGATTCAAGGAGGACGCGTTCTGGATGAACCGCAAGTTGCGACTCGAAACGGATACTATGATTTGCGTTTTGCGAAACGCGTCGAATGGGGATCTCCCATCGGCGAAGGGATGCCTGATCCGAAAATTGAATTGGCATTCACATATCCAGACGACACAGTCATCCGTCTGGAACTGCAAGGCAAAAACAGCACAATGGGGCGAGGTCCGATTACACTCAACACACCATCGCGAATGAAAATCTCGGCGATTACAATCGGCGGTCAGCCTCTTGCGTTGTACACGCAGGAAGCCCTGAACACCGAAGGACCAGTCACCGTGGAAGCGGCCCGCCCCACCTCAGACACAGTTTCTGATACCGTTCTTGAAGCATCCGAAACGGAAACCTCGACAAGCACCAATGCGGACACCGAACGACTTTAATCAGCCTCTCCTCAAGGTAATCCTCTTGTCGGTCTCACGTTTCTTCTGAAATGATGCGAAGTGTGCAGCGCACACGATTGACCGCAGAAGTCATCTCAACTCCAATGTAGTCGGCACTTGATTGCAAGTGTGATACACGTGTGAAAATTGATTTAAGAGCGAACTCTTCGAGGAAAACCTTCGAAGTTCGCTTGTCTTTGGAGAGGACCATTATGGGATTGTTCGGTGGCAAAGACTGGAACGTGATTGCGGTCATTTTTGAACGTCGCGATTTGTATCAGATCAGCGGTCAACGTGTGAAAGGCAAAGCCGCAGAGAAAGCTCGCGATGGTGCCAAAGGACATGCACGAACGGTCTACTGGGCTGTCTTCGACCAGAAAGGGAGCTATCTAGAAGGAGGAATCGGCGTCGGCGGGAACAACGTCCCCACTGAAGTTCTCAAAAAACTTGGAACGGAACTCGCCAAAAACCGAACCGTGCTGGATGTTCTCAGGGCATTGGAAACAAAAGGGTCCACGAACCTCGCCAAACCACTCGTTTGGAATGGTTACCCACCTCGCCAGATGCACGGTCAAAATTAGCGAGTACATTCAAAGCACACACATTCTGCAAAGCTCGATTCTCGCTCATCAATCTTCCACAAACAAACTTTCACTTGATCCTTAGCTCATTCTCATTCCAACATTTCTAATATTCACATGCAAATTGTTCACTACCCACACCCGGCTCTAAAATTCAAGTCTGTCGACGTTCAACAAATTGATGGAACACTGCGTAAAGTCGTTCGAAATATGTTCGAACTGATGTATGAGGCAAACGGTATTGGTCTCGCCGCGAATCAGGTCGGACTCCCTTTTCGATTCTTCCTCGTCAACCTCGCAGCGCGTGCGGACAACCCGGATGAAGAAATGGTCTTCATCAATCCGGTCATCAAAAAACGCAAAGGCAACGAAATCGGCGAAGAAGGCTGCCTTAGTCTACCTGGGCTGTACGGCGACGTTCGCAGAGCAGAAGTAGTCACAATTGAAGCGTTCGATCTCACAGGGCAGGGGTTCGCAATGGAACTTTCCGAACTTCCAGCCCGCGTTGTTCAGCACGAATCGGATCATCTCGACGGTGTCATGTTCACTGACCGCATGCGCGATGACGACGAGAGTGCTGCCGTCGAGTTGAAGCTTCCCAAATTCGAAGAAAATTTCCGCGCAGCGCAACAAGAAGAATTATTCGCTGACGATGAAGAACTGCTTAAAGTGATTCAACTCATGGCCCAGTCCGGAAAAATTCCAGTCAATTTCCTCGAAACTCTCGTCCACAAACTGGACGCGCCGGACTTCACTGAAGAATAAGAATCACTGAGAGTCGGCAAGAATTCGCTCGATTTCTTCTAGAATTGCTTCTGGCTGAGACATTCGACCAGGGCCGATGGACTGGCAACTGAGCCAGCCTTCGTCAGGTCCGATCATTTGAATGCCGTCGGATTTGAGTTGTTCGATATTTCTCCGCACCGCCGGCTTCGACCACATCTCATTATTCATCGCTGGAGCAATCAGCACCGGGCAGGTCACGGCAAGGGCCAGCGTCGTGAGTAAATCATCAGCAAGTCCGTGGGCGATTCTTCCGATCACGCTCGCAGTTGCCGGAGCGATAAGAAAAACATCCGCGCGTCGAGCAAGACCGATATGCTCTCCAATGTGGTGCTCTTGCGGCTCGAACAATTCCTGATAGACAGGGCGCCCGGTGAGTGCCTGAAAGGTCGTCTTGCCAATGAACTTCTCCGCAGAGGCCGTCATCACCACACTGACATTTGCCCCCTGTTGCACCAACTGACTCGTCAACTCTGCAACTTTGTAAGCTGCAATGCCTCCTGAAATGCCAATCAAAATTTCTTTTTCTGCAATTAACAACGTCGACATCGAGGACACTTTCGGTGCTGTTCAAACTGGCAACGGAGTGATTGTTACTCCACACGATTATGATACAGCAATTCACTGATTTATCGAGCAAGATGTCTCGTGAGAACGAATTTGGCTAGACTTTCATCACTGCGAAACTAGTCAAATGCGTATGGTAGAGATTTAAAGGAACAGAGGGATGTTACACTCACACACAGTGAAGTTTTTACTCATTGCAATTCATTTCGGATTCAATGGAATCGCCTGCCACGAAGTCTTCTCGGCTGATGAAACCATTGCTCCTGATATTTATCAAGTCGGAGTTGCTAAGGTTGATGTGACCCCGGACTATCCGATTCGCCTCAGCGGGTTTGGCTTTCGCAGGGAGGAATCCGAAGGTGTTTTAATTCCAATCTATGCTCGCGCGCTGGCAATTGGCAGCGATGAGGACGGACCATCAATTTTGATGACTGTCGATTCCACAGGGATTTCCGATTCGATTGTCACGGATGTTGCCAAGCAACTCGCCGCAAATGGCGTCACACGTGAAAAGTTAGCGATTACGGCAACGCATACGCACACCGCGCCGATGCTCAAGGGGATCCTCCCAACGTTATTCGGGCAACCGATTCCGCCGGACCATCAGGCACACATCGATCAATACACAAAGGAGCTGACCGATCACCTCGTGGGCGTCGCACGCGCTGCCCTCAAAGATCGTCAAGCAGGGCAGCTTTGGTGGGGGACAGGTGAAGTCACTTTTTCAAAGAATCGACGTAGCCCGAAAGGTGGACCGGTCGACCATCGTCTTCCGGTTTTAGCAGTGAAGTCCCCCTCGGGAGAAGTCCGAGCCGTTCTCGCCAGCTATGCGTGCCATGCTGTAACGCTCTCACATAACAAAATCGGGGGTGACTGGCCGGGGTTTGCATCGGAATCGATTGAACGCATGCACCCAGGCATCGTTGCGATGATCTCGATTGGCTGTGGCGCAGATCAAAATCCAATTCCAGGCGTCGTTGGCGACAAAGTCGATGTCGCCCAATCTCAAGGACTGGAACTTGCGACCGAAGTGAACCGCGTATTAAAAAATGCGATGCGACCGATCTCAGGGAAAGTGACCGGACAACTCGAACGCTTCGAACTCGCGCTGGCGGAAATTCCTCCTCGATCACATTGGGAAGAGAGAGTGAAGCAAGGACGCTACATCGGGCATCACGCACAGGTTCAGTTGGATAGACTCGACCGTGGCGAGGATCTTCAGACCGCAGTTGATTACTCTGTTCAAACTTGGACGTTTGGGAATGATTTGGCGTTCGTTTTTCTGCCTGGTGAAGTCGTTGTCAATTACGCGATTCGGATCGGAAAGGAGTTTGACCGCTCCCGAATGTGGGTCATGGCGTACGCGAATGACACTCCGTGCTACATCCCTTCCGAGCGTGTTCTCGAAGAAGGTGGCTACGAAGGGGAACGAGCGATGACCTATTACGACAAGCCCGGGAAGCTGGCGCCAGGGCTGGAGCAGAAGATCTTCGACGCAACTCACCGGCTCATCCCTGATACATTCGACAATCAAAAAGTTGCGAAAGTAGACGCCGGACTGCCTCGGCTTTCGCCAACGGAATCATTGAACCGACTGACGATTCCGTCGGACTGGTCCGCGCAGGTCGTCGCGGCAGAACCGTTAACGACCGATCCCGTCGCTTTCGACTTCGCACC
>JAJDEL010000427.1 GCA_029259835.1 Planctomicrobium sp.
GCCGCCGAAGTCTCCGAACCTCAATTGCTACATCGAACGGTTTTTCAGAAGCTTGAAATCGGAGTGCCTGAACCGCATGATTTTCGTTGGTGAGAAGTCACTGTGTCGGGCGGTCGCTGCGTTTGTGGACCATTACCACACCGAACGAAATCATCAGGGTCTCGATAACCAGATCATTGAACCTGCCGACGAAGTCGGTCAGGTTGCTGGGAAGATTGGTTGTCGGAATCGACTCGGCGGAATGCTCAAGTATTACCACCGAGACGCTGCTTGAAATTCGGTGTTGCTTCTTTAATTGATGATGCCGAAACATCAACTCTTCACGCTGCGCAGACAACGAAAACCACCAATTTCCGAGCCGAAACCGTCTCGTTACGCCAATCAATCTACTCACACACAATGCAACTCGACTGAGATTTCGGTTCCGAAACCTGCAATAAATCCAAATTACTAAAGAGCTTAAACGTCGGCTGAGTTTTTTGACCCTACGAGCTCTGAATAAAACCTCAGTCCAACGGCAGCCTCCTACGGCTTCGCCGCCCCGAAAGAAAAATCTTTCGGCGCCACCCTTTTAGGTGGCCTGCGGGGCTACCCCAGAGGGTGGCCTGCGCTAAATTTCCAAATTTATTCCATTAATGAGTTCACTTAGCTTCCCTCGGTCAGTCCATCGACACGGCACTTCTTTGCGCCAATCAAACACCAATACGGTAGGATCATAATTTTCCGAATCCTGTTGTTCTACTGCAACGAAAACGTCATCTCCTGGCACAACGGAACCACCAATGAAAAGCGCACGCTGAAACACAAGCCGTGGGTCGGTAGATGCTGGCTTGCTCTCTCTCTTCATACAAAACTGTGGATCGTCAACGTACCCGGCTTCGTCCAGATTTGTGGACAACCGCAACATCACGCCTGTATTTTCGTACAACTGCAAATTATCTAATTCATCACCTAGGCAACGTCGTAAGACATCCGGGGAGACGTTTTTCCAAGCCCCTTGGGCAAGGGCATCTGCAAGAACTTGTGGTATTGAGTAACGCATTGCAATTTCCTAAAAAACTACTGCCCGAGTGATTTCTTTACTGCTGCTTCAATCTCTGGACGTAGCAATTCAGGAACAGCACGCAGGCCACTTGGGTGGCCCCGAAAGATTTTTCTTTCGGGGCGGCGCAGCCGTGGGAGGCTGCTGAGAGACGTTGAATTTTGTATCATCATGGGATGTCTGACAAACGCAGAATTATTGATGATCTGTTGTACTGCCATTTCATAACATTCTCGTGCGATCATCGACGGCGGTTGTTAGACATGGATCATCCGAAACGGATTTTGCTCGGTCACTTCAACAAGCAACTCACTCAACAGAACGCAAAATGTGTTGGGTTTGTCATCATGCCTGATCATGTTCATGCTGTTGTCTGGTTTCCGCAGTGTTCTAAACTCGGCGGGCCAACTTAGCAAATTCATGCAAGGTTGGAAGCGGGCATCCAGCTACGCAATTCGTCAATGGTACGAGCAACAGCAGGCAGCCTATTTACAATCGCAACCACTGGGAGAAAAGTTTTGGACACCAAAGTATTATGCCTTTCAGATTGACTCAAGGCAAAAGCTTGAAGAGAAACTGACGTACATGCACATGAATCCGGTTCGTGCTGGCCTTGTTGAAAAAACGGTTGATTGGAAATGGAGTTCTGCAAGATGGTATGAACATCAACAAAGTGTCGGAGTCCCTATCAGTTGGGTCGAGTGACTTGCAGCCTCCCACCGACTACGTCGGCCCAGGTAAAAGAACCTGGGCCACCCTTTTAGGTGGCCTGCGGCACCACATCGATTTCAATTTCATCCCCACCAGCGATGCTCTTGAGCAGTTTGTCGACTTGAGATGTGCGTTGTTTCTCAGCAATGTCCTGTCCACAGAGTGAACCTGCCGCACAAAATACAATCAGGACCAGCCTGCCTATCACTATAAATCTAGAAGACATCACCCCGCCCCTGGTCAATCACTATGGAATACACAGGCACATTGTAAAAGGTGACAGCTGATGACTCCACAAAAAAGAGGATAATCAAGGTGAATGAAACTCAAAAATCTTCTTCGAGTTTCCTTCGAAACACAAATCCACAGGCCACTTGAGTGCCCAGATATTCAAAAAGTGTTACCCATGTCCCCGCACAACTACCACCGATCTCCCCGGTCCAAACACAGGAGCCTGCCCTACTTGTTACTGCAATGCCCGCATTGAGATCGTCTACCTCGAACCGCCGATTGAGAGCCTACTTCGTCAGAACGGGAACCGGAACAATCATGTTGCCGAGCAAGTGGTCAGGAAGCTGGCATCGAAGTGTGAACCACCGACTTGGCTGGAGTGTCACAGTCTTGTAGTCGAAGACGGAGAGACCAATAATTGATTTGCCGACAGTATACTTTTCCCCAATGGAATCTTGTGAGTTCTGATGCTTCTGACAATAACGACAACCCATACTCCTGCGACTGATCTCGGGTATCTGCTGCACAAGCACCCGGATCGGTTTCAGAGTTTTAACCTCTCTTTCGGGCAGGCTCATGTCTTCTATCCTGAAGTGGCGGAAGGTCAATGTGCGGCTTGTCTTCTTTTGGATGTAGACCCGGTCGGCATGGTGCGTGGTCGGAATCGCAAACAGAATTTTCTGTTGGGGCATTACGTCAACGACCGCCCCTACGTCGCTTCGTCTTTCATGAGCGTGGCGATCTCGCAGGTGTTCGGCTCAGCCTTGGGCGGACGCTGTAAGGATCGACCGGAGTTGGTGACAACGCCGATCCCGTTGACGGCTCGCATGGATGTTCTCCCAGTACGTGGGGGCGAAGACTTCTTGCATCGAATTTTCGAACCATTGGGTTACACCGTTGAGGCATCTCGACACCCATTGGACGAGCAGTTTCCGGAGTGGGGTGAGAGTCCGTATTTCTCGGTCACGATCAGCGGAACCAAGACGCTCTTCGAACTGCTGACGCATCTGTACGTCCTCATTCCGGTTTTCGACAACAACAAGCACTACTTTGTTGGCGATGACGAACTGGAAAAATTGCTCTCCAAAGGTTCTCTCACTTTCGCCAATCAACAAGAAGAAGACAAAGTCAATTCCAGCGAGGAGAATAAACCGTCCACGGCGGGCTGGTTGGCGTCTCATCCGGAGAAAGAACAAATCTCTCGACGTTATTTGAAGCATCGTTACAGCTTGTTTCGACAGGCTCTTGCTCGGCTCATTGAAGAAGAGGAAGGCGGGATCGTTGAGGATGACCAAACTTCGACGGTACAAGAAGAGGTACTGGAGAAGCCGCTAAGTCTCAACGAGCAACGGCATGGAGCGGTCTTGGCGGCTCTCCGAGGAAGCGGTGCCCGTAAAGTGCTTGACCTTGGCTGCGGCGAAGGAAAGTTGCTGCGAGAATTGCTCAACGAAAGACAGTTCGAGCAGATTGTCGGACTGGACGTGTCGATTCGCTCATTGGAAATTGCACATAAGCGTTTGAAGCTGGACCGTCTTCCAGATCGACAGGCCGAGCGAATAAAACTGATGCACGGATCATTGATCTATCGAGACAAACGGCTCGACAGTTTTGATGCAGCAGCGATTGTAGAAGTCATCGAACACCTTGACCCACCAAGGTTGGCTTCCTTGGAGCGAGTCGTGTTCGAGTATGCTCGCCCCAAGAATGTTGTGGTGACAACACCTAATCAGGAATACAACATGATGTGGGATACACTGCCAG
>JAJDEL010000428.1 GCA_029259835.1 Planctomicrobium sp.
AGTTTGCAGGGCAACCGTTTATGGGGAACACCAACTTGCTGTTTGGCAAGATGATCAATCAGGATATTCCTAAAGACAGCCTCTTCATGCCGGAAAATTTATACGCAGACGGTTTCGGACCGGGTGTTGCCGATAGGTTACAGCCTGGTTTCCGCGCGGTGACAGTTCCTATTGAAGGGGTTGGCGCCATTACAGGTTTTGCTGAGCCAGGATCGATTGTTGATGTCCTCTTCCGTTCAAACCCGGAAGGTGAACGTCCAGAAGTGACGATGACGCTTTTGGAGCAGGTTGAAGTTCTCGCTTTGAACACAAATGTCATGTCTGGTCAGCGAGTCGAACTGGATAATTCGACAACAGTGACACTCTCTGTCACTCCTGCACAGGCGAAAATGCTCAAAGTTGTTGAGGGACGTGGTGAAATTTCATTGACTCTGAGAAATGCTGATGATTTCAATAACTTTGAATTCTCACCTGTTAATCTGAATAATCAGGTCCGCAATGAGAACGTCGATTTGATGCACCAAGTCAATTTCACATCGACATCAAGTTCTAAAACAAATTCGTCCTCAAGTTCTTCATCCACAAAAAACAGTGGAGCAGATTTCGGATCGTTGAATTTGGTGCTTGATGACGCTTCGGAACGAGTGACGATGGATGACCTGCTCGGTCTCTCGGCACACCCGGAAAAGAAGCAGATGTCGGTTTACAAAGGTGGAAGCCGCGAAGTCGTTGAATTTGAAAAAGCACCTCAAGACACGTCTCTACTTTTACGAACTGGCAAACGCGTACAAACCCCGATTGCCGGACGTACTCCAGCCCGTCGTGATCGTGAGAATGTCTCTTTGGATTACCTTCCTTAGAACGAATCGCCGATTCGCATGATGTGGATCGGCAATGTTTTCTTTTCTGCGACTCAACTTCGGTTTTGAAGAGACGTTCGCTTCTTATTGAGAATCGTAACCCATCTACTGCGCAAAGGATTTTGCAAATGTCACTGATGCAGTCTCGTACTATGATGCTTGATCCCAACGGAGGGGATGGTCCTCAGGTCGACGAAAAAGAACTCTCATTTCAGCAGCTCAAGATTCAAATCCATGAGCGATTAGTTGATGAACTCGATTTGTCGATGCTCGCTCATGTCTCTAATGATGAGTTGATGCAGGAAGTTCGCCAGATCTCCGAAGAGTTGCTGATCGAAGAGAAAATCGAACTCGACACCAATGATAGCGAACGGCTGCTCGATGAGTTGTTCGATGAAGTTTTCGGTTTAGGGCCGCTTGAAGCACTGATGCGGGACGATTCCGTCAGCGATATTCTCGTCAACAATGCCCACGAAGTCTTCATCGAACGACGTGGGCGTCTTGAAGAGTCCAGCGTCATTTTCGCCGACGATAAGCATCTGATCCGCATCATTCAGCGAATCGTATCACGGGTAGGCCGCCGCATCGATGAATTGAGCCCCATGGTGGATGCACGTCTCCCAGACGGATCGCGAATCAATGCGGTCATACCACCGATGGCTTTGGATGGCCCATCATTGTCCATTCGTCGATTCGGTCGTAATCCGATGCAAATCGACGATCTTGTTGTGAACAATACGATCCATCAGGACATTATCGACTTTCTTTCGTCTGCTATCGATTCACGCGTCAGTTTTCTTGTTTCAGGAGGAACTGGAGCAGGAAAAACGACACTGCTCAATGCGTTTACACGGTTCATTCCGTCTGACGAGCGCGTCATCACAATCGAAGATTCTGCGGAACTACAACTCCAAAATCGTCACGTTGTTCGAATGGAAACTCGACCACCGAACAACGAAGGGACCGGAGAAATCACACAACGATCACTCGTTCGCAACAGCCTGCGTATGCGACCAGACCGAATCATCATCGGCGAAGTTCGTGGAGCAGAAGCCCTCGATATGTTGCAGGCCATGAATACTGGTCATGAAGGATCCTTGACAACTATTCATGCAAATGATTCACTCGATGCCCTAAGTCGCCTGGAATTGATGGTCGCCATGAGCGGCTACGATCTTCCGATTCCCGTCGTGCGACAATATATCAACTCCGGAATCTCCCTCGTTGTGCACCTTGCTCGCCTCAAGGGAGGCATCCGTCGCGTGATGCAAGTTTCAGAAATTGTGGGAATTCGCGAAGGTGGATTTCACCTCGAAGATATCTTCGGATTTGAGCAGACCGGCGTCGATGAATTGGGTGTCGCCCAAGGAGAATTTTACTTCACAGGCTATCGTCCAATGTGTTTGTCAAAACTTCGTGCTGCCGGAGTTCGCCTCCCTGACGAAATGTTTGACAAACGCCGTGTTCCTGTCAATTCTTAAGGATTGCGAAAACAGCCCTCGGGGGCAGTTAAATTCATCCTGAATTCAATACTGATCAAACACAAGATTTCATACACAAGTAAGGAAAAGTTGTGGGTTCTGCAGAAATCACAATTGTCGCGTTTGGTTCACTCTCAATGGTCGCCACGGCTGTTGGTTTGCTGCTTAAAGATTTAATTTTTGGCGGTCAACAAACATCCACAAAGCGCTCGCTTAGACGTGTCCAGAATGTTTACGATCGTCCTGATAGTCGGACGTTATTCGGACGAATTGATCGCGGATTTGACCGCTTAATTATCGAGTCCGGTGTGGAAATTTCTCCAACAACTGGATTCCTCGTCTTGTTTGCAACCGGACTTGTCTTTGGCGGCTCGATTGCGGTTTACACGAATCAGCCGCTCTATGGCATTGGCGGTGGAATACTGGGAATCATTTTGCCTCTGATTGTGTTCGCTGCAAAACGTCGTCGCCGGTTCAAAGAAATTCGCCAACAGTTACCTGGCACTATCGATATGCTCGCCAGATCAACACGAGCTGGTCGAAGCGTTGAACAGGCCATCGCAATTGCTGCTGAGGAAACAAACGGAATCATTTCCGAGGAACTCAACCGCTTGAATCAAAGTTTAAGCGTCGGATCGTCATTTGACAGGGCCATTAAGATTTTTGCTCGCCGGCTTCCTCTGGTCGAAGTCCGTATTCTGGCGACAACGTTGATGGTTCAGCGCCAAAGTGGTGGTCACCTTTCTGAAACACTCGAAAGAATGGCAAAAGTTGTCAGAGATCGTCTCGCAATCCAGGGACAGATTCAGGCAACCACCGGAGCTGGAAGGATGTCGACGACGATTATTGCAGCGCTCGCTCCAGCGGCATTTCTGTTCATCATGATGGTCAACCCAGATCACATCGAAATCCTGTTGAATGATACTGCTGGTCGTGCTCTGTTGTTAATCGGGGTCGTCTTGGAAGTTGTCGGTCTGTTGTGGGTCCTCTTACTGATGCGTAACGACGCATAACTTGCGACTTTTGGTGTTGATAGAAATCTTGAGATTTTAAAAGTCGTCCCAAGGAACAGTCATTATGAATTTCGTTGATATTGCCACAATCGTTGGTTTCATGGCCTCGTCATTGGTTGTGCTGATTGCAGGTATGACGGTCCTCCGCGCTCGTCAGCGAATCCGCAATATCGCAGACGTGGGACCGCGGATGTCGTCAAAGAAAATTGGCAAACTTCGTCTCTCTCTAGCCGGAGCAATTCCAGGGCTTTCAGGTGAATTTGAAAGCCTTGATCGTGATTTAAAACGTGCTGGGTTTTATAGTTCAAATTGTATCGTTGAATACTTGGCAGCCCGCAATTTGATTGTTGTTCTCTTCATTCTGATTGGAGGTTCATTAGCGGTTGCAGCGCCTCCGACAACTGAACTTCCCATGAACATTCTCTACATCACACTTGGGGCAATCGTGGTTGCTTATATCGTTCCCAGGATGATCGTGAGTGTTCAGGCAAAATCAAGATTGGCGCGAGTTCAAAAAGGACTTCCTGACGCAATGGATATTGTCAGAATGTGTCTCACTGGCGGGCTTCCACTTCGTGATTCTCTGTATCGCGTCTCTCGCGAAATTGAATTTTTTCATCCTGATATTGCAGTTGAACTCGAAGTCGTTCGTCGTCACTCCGATGCCGATTCGATGACGAAGGCTTTGAAAGAATTTGCCAATAGAATGGATGCCGAAGATGTCAGTTCTCTTGCAAGTCTGGTGAGTCAAACAGAACGAACAGGTACCCATGTTGCTCAGGCTGTCACAGAATTTTCAGACGGAATGCGGGAGCAAGCAAAGCAGAGTGCTGAAGAGAAAGCAAACAAGACCACCATCAAGATGCTCTTCCCGGTCGTTTTATGCCTGGCTCCTCCGGTACTCATTTTGCTTCTTGGCCCCCCAATGCTGGAAATGCGAAGCTTCTTCCGTGATGCACATGAACCTGGTGGAGTCCTGGACGCAACTCAATACACCGAAAACGCATCGGCACAGTAATAGCCGGTCACTGAGTGGTTGATTTCGTTCGGGCTTAAAGGGACCGAATCGTCATTCCTCCGTCGATTTTGAGTACTTGCCCTGTCGCATAAGGAATCTCTCCATCAATGAGAGATTTCACAGCTTTCCCGACATCTTCAACTTCCCCCCACCGACGTTCCAGAGTAAGACCGTTCGCGAAGAGTTCGTCATATTTCTCTGTCACGGCAGATGTCATATCACTACGAATCACACCTGGGCGAACTTCGTAGACATCGATTCCAAATTCGGCGAGGCGAGTTGCCCAAAGTTTTGTTGCCATGCCCAGCGCTGACTTTGTGAGACAATAGTCACCACGGTTTACAGAGACAAACTCCGCTGAAATTGACGATACGAAAATGACGCTCCCTCGAATGTCAGCACTTTTACGTGATTCAATTATCAACGGAGCGGCGAGTTTTGTCAGAAAGAAAGGCCCTTTGAGATTGACGTCAATGACTTTGTCAAAGGCATCTTCATCTGCCTCAAGAATATCTTTTCGCCCGGGAGACGTAATACCTGCATTGTTGATCAATGCGTCAAGTCGACCGAATTGTTGTTTCGTTGCTTCGACAAGTTTGGCTCGATCATCTGAATTGCCGACATCAGCAGCACAATAAGCAACTTCGCAATCGCTATTGTCAAATTCTTTAAGAACGCCCGCGACATCGACTTGAGATCGCACGCCATTGAGCATCAACGACCATCCAGAATGAGCTAGCATTCTGGCAATCCCGAGACCTATTCCTCTGGCTCCACCTGTAATGAGTGCGACTTTGGGCATTGTGCTTCAACTTCGTGAGTGTTGTCTTTGCGTGACTGATATGGAAAGATAGCAATACTACTGTGATGTTACACAGGTATACTGCTTACGCTCAATCACTCTCTGAGTTTTCTAATCATGAAAAGTCTCCGCAATCTTTTGAGTTGTATTTTTGTTACGGTTCTCTTCTGTGCGATTGCAAGTGGTGAACAATCATGGAGTGAAGATTTACACCTCCTCCGCAATGGGGATCAGCGTGAATGGGACATCTACCCGGAAGGAGAACAACCGTCAAGCTTCACTCAAATTTTCAATTGCAAAGATACTAGCAATCCAGCCACGTTGCGTCTTTCTCAACACAATGTGAAACAGCGCTGGCAAGTTGAAGTGAACGGTGAAAAGGTGGCGATTCTACACCGAGATGAAAACCCTCTCACTGTTTACTGGGAGATCGACTCCCAAATTCTTCGTAAAGGCGAGAACACTCTGACGGTGCAGAACACCGAACGGAAGCCTCGTGGCAGTGACGACATTCTAGTTGGCCGAGTTGATGTTATTGATCGACCATTGGAGAAAATTTTAAATGAGGCAACTCTGTCGATCAATGTGACTGAAACAAAATTGCACAGCCCGATCCCTTCCAAAATTACAATTATCAGCGAGCATGGTGAACTGCAAATGGTTGGTGCCGAGTCAAACGAGCACCTTGCTGTTCGACCAGGGACCGTTTACACCAGCACAGGTCAGGCAACGTTCGGTCTTCCAGCAGGTAAGTATACAATCTTTGCCGGTCGTGGCTTCGAGTATTCGCTCGCACAACAAGAAGTCACAATCAAGGCCGGAGACAATGTCAAACTCGGCCTGGAAATTGAGCGTCAAGTCGACACCACCGGCTATGTTGCCTGTGATACCCACGTGCATACGCTGACGAATTCCGGGCATGGCGATTCATCGGTGCAGGAGCGAATGATTACACTCGCGGCGGAAGGGATCGAATTTCCAATCGCGACCGATCACAACGTTCAGATCGACCATCGCCCGTTCGCCAAAGAAATGAACGTCTCTCAGTATTTTACACCAGTCGTTGGAAACGAGTACACAACTTCCGTTGGTCATTTCAATATCTTCCCACTGTCAGCAAGTGAGCCACCTCCGAATCATAAACTTGACAATTGGCCGGAAATTTTCGAGGAACTTAATCGAACCGCGAAACCACCGGTGATCATTCTCAATCACGCCCGAGATGTTCACAGTGGCACAACACCTTTTGGGCCGAAGAACCACCTTGCGATTGTCGGAGAGAATCTGCATGGCTGGCCGATTGGCTTCAATGCCATGGAAGTCATCAACTCCGGGGCCACTCAAACCGACCCGATACAGCTTTTTCGAGACTGGATGAACATGCTCAATGCTGGGCATGAAATTACTCCAGTGGGAAGTAGCGACTCCCACGACGTGACCCGTTACACCGTCGGTCAAGGACGGACCTATATCCGCTGTCCCGATGCGAATGCTGGAAACATTTCAGTCGACGCCGCCGTCAAGAGTTTTCTCAGTGGCAATGTTGTTGTCAGTTATGGACTGTTTACACATTTAGATGTATTTGAACTCGAATCTGATAAATTTGAAGGCGTTGCATTAAATGTCGATATTAAAAGCCCTCACTGGATTCAGTCTTCGGAACTTATTATTTATGCGAATGGACGTGAAATGCAAACTATCTCGAAGAGTGGTTCACAACTGCAGTATCAGGGCTCGCTTGAAGAAAGCGAATTGAATTACTGGGGCCCCATAGTTCGCCTTCCAAAGCCAAAGCACGACGTCTTCTACGTTGCCATCGCAACCGGCCCTGGAATTGAGCAACCTTACTGGAGAACCGCTCTTCCGTATCAGCCTGATTCAGTTAGCACTGGAACTTTTGTGATCGGCTGTAGCGGTGCAAAATG
>JAJDEL010000429.1 GCA_029259835.1 Planctomicrobium sp.
ATCAAGAGAAACGATGGCGTTACATTGTCTTCAATGAGAAGATTCAAAAAGCAAGCCGTGTCGATTCAATCGCCGATGCCTGTGTCCTACTCCCTGACGATCATGGCCTGATTTTCTCTAACGGTTATTACCTTCAAAGTGGCGAACAAAAGACGTTCGAAACGAGCATTCAAGGGCTTGTTTTTGAACGACGGATAGCATCTCCGAATGGCGAAGACACGCTCTTCGTCTTCTATCAACCTGATCAAGGAGTATATGTTCTCCTGGGTTACAACGTCATCGAGCAGGCGGTCGACACTCCTATTATCTGCCACGGTTTCACGATGTTCCGTGGTGGAGAAGCCGTCATGTTCAAAGCTCAGGAAACTCCACAGAAACATCATGCGGTTCAGGTCTGGCAAACTCCGTTTGTCGGCGAAGATTTCCAGGCCCACGAGAACACGAACTCGTATCTCTTTAAGATCGGGAATCGAGACATCGTACGCGGTATGGCCGAGTGCCACGGGATTTTGAATCTCATTGAAAAGGAAGACAGCTACGCCGGGCTGTATGTTGATCTCGTCAAGGAAGCGACTGACATTCTTGACAGCTACTTCTGGATCAATCACGAAGAGTCGTCAAATCTTGGCGAACCGCTGACGCAAATTAAAGCTGCTGCTGTTTCTGCTGTTGATGAATTCGAAAAAGTCGTCAGTGTTCGACAAAACACACGCGGACAAACTCAAAAAACCGCCAGCGAAACGCGGGAACTTCTCAATGAAGTCGGACGCCGCAGCTTCGCTGGCATTGATGACTTCGTCAAATCATTAGCCGGATTGCGACGTGTTCGGGGCGAGATCATCGGGCTCCGTGATTTACGTTACGCCGATTTGGAACTCATTGAGAATCTTGAAACAGAAATCGCGGAAGAAGCAGACCGGCTCTCACACCGGTGCGTTGAGTTCTTGCTGCGAGAAGATTCTCTTAACCCCTATGCCGATGCCATCGCTCAGGAACAATCAGGCGTTGAGCATTTGGCGAAGGTTGCGGATGCACAACAGGTCGACGAAAAAATTGCTGAGTCCGCGCACGAACTCGAAATGCTAATCGAGATTGTCAGCAATCTCAAAATCGATGATGCCACACAGCGGACAACGATCATCGACAACATCTCAGCGATCTTCTCGCATGTGAATGCCGCGCGGGCATCGCTCAAACGGAAAATCCAAGAGCTTGCGGAAGTTGAAGGCTCGGCAGAATTTTCGAGCCAACTCAAGCTGATGAATCAGTCAGTCGTCAACTACCTCGACGTCTGCGATTCCCCGGAGAAGTGCGAGGAGTACCTCACCAAGCTGATGGTGCAGCTCGAAGAGCTCGAAGGCAAGTTCGCAGAGTTTGATGAATTCATCGTGCAACTTGCCGAGAAGCGGGAAGAAGTCGCCGGGGCGTTCGAGTCGCGGCGCATGCAACTCGTCGAAAAACGAAACAAACGGGCGAATGCACTCGCCGACGCAGCTGATCGCATCCTCAAAGGCGTTAAGAACCGCGTCGAATCGTTCCATGAGATCACCGATATCCACGGTTACTTCGCCTCCGATTTGATGATCGACAAGGTTCGCAGCATCATCAGCAACCTTGAAGAACTCGGAGATTCAGTCAAGGTCGACGATATTCAGTCGCGGCTGAAAACGATTCGCGAAGACGCTGTTCGGCAACTCAAAGATAAAAAAGAACTCTACGAAGATGGCGACAACGTCATCCGATTCGGGAACCATCGTTTCTCAGTCAACACACAGGTTTTGGACCTTACAACGGTTCTGCGAGACGGGGAGCTTAACTACCACCTGACCGGAACCGAGTTTTACGAAGTCATCGACAGCGACGAACTGCACGCGACCGAAGACGTTTGGTCGATGGAAGTCGTCAGCGAAAACAACGACGTCTACCGGGCGGAGTACCTCACTTACAAAATGCTTTTGGCATTCCGCAGCGGTGAATGGAACCCATTCACCGAATTAAGCGACGCACAACCTTCTCTGCAATCACTCACCGATGAGAATCTACTCACCGAAGTCCAGAAGTTCATGGGACCAAGATATCGCGAAGGCTACTCGAAAGGTGTTCACGATCACGACGCAACGAAAATTCTTCGAACTGTTTTAGATGTAGACAACGCTTGCGGGCTGCTGCGATATTCCTCACGCAGTCGAGCACTTGCAAACCTCGTCTGGTGGAACTTTGGTGATCCGAAAACGAAGAAACTGACTGGTCAGGTTCTCGATGGATTTGGAACGATTGCTCAACTCTTTCCAGGGACCGAGCAACAGTCGGAATACATCGCCGATCTGCGTGGCATGATTAATGAGTTCGCCAATGATTCGCAATTGTTCAATGCATTCAACGAGAAGAATGAACCGATCTCAGACAATGCCTTGCTCACGGAAGCCGCAGAGTACCTCTTCCAGGAACTCATCGACGACACTCGCCCCGTTCGCGGGGATCAATTCGTCGTCTCGCAAACAGCCGCGAATTTGTTCCGCGAATTTCACGAACATCTCAAAAGGCTCGAAGCAGAAGATCGCTTCACGACTGCCATGAAAGCTGTGAAGCGTGACACTCTCGCTTCGTTCGAACTCGCTCGCGACTGGACGACTGCATTTCTCCTCAATCACAAAGATGGGCAAGAAGTCTTTGATTATCGAGACGAAATCGCCGAACTCATCATGGACGGTCACCTCGACGAACGTGCGATCGTCGCCGCTCAAATGGAGCATGAACTCACCGGCTTGGTCGGCACACATGCGAGTATCAAGAAAGGTAATTATTCTCTGAAGTTCAATGCTTTCCTGGATCGACTCAACCACTTTGAAATTGAAACAGTCCAACGCTTTAACCGATACCACGAATTGAAGTCCCACCTCGTTGAGAAGAAACGAGACGGGATGAAGCTCGCCGAATTTCAGCCGCGTGTGTTGACATCCTTCGTTCGTAACCAATTGATCGATCAGGTTTACCTGCCGTTGATCGGTGACAACCTCGCGAAACAAATCGGTACAAGTGGCGAAGGAAAACGGACTGACCGCCAGGGTTTGCTGTTACTCATTTCGCCTCCCGGTTACGGGAAGACAACGCTCATGGAATACATCGCCAATCGGCTCGGCATCATCTTCATGAAAATCAATGGCCCTGCCCTTGGCCACGATGTCACTTCACTTGACCCAGCGGCGGCTCCGAATGCAGGCGCTCGCGAGGAAATCGAAAAACTAAACCTTTCGTTTGAAATGGGCGATAACGTCCTCATTTACCTGGACGATATCCAGCACTGCCACACCGAGTTCCTTCAGAAGTTCATTAGCCTGTGTGATGCACAACGCAAGATCGAAGGTGTCTACAAAGGCAAAACGCAAACTTACGATTTCCGCGGAAAAAAAGTTGCAGTCGTGATGGCAGGGAATCCGTATACAGAAAGTGGCGAGAAATTTCAGATTCCCGATATGCTCAGCAACCGTGCGGACATTTACAACCTCGGCGAAATTATCGGCGACACAGCAGACGCTTTCGAAATGAGCTACATCGAAAATGCTCTGACATCGAATCCCGTCCTCGGCAAGCTTGCGAGTCGATCACAAAAGGACGTTTACGCTGTCATCAAGATGGCTGAACGAACACTGCGTGGCGATGCCACTCCATCCGAAGGAATCGAATTCGAAGCCAATTATTCGATGGAAGAACTGAACGAATTCGTCGGCACGATGATGAAGCTCATGCGGATTCGAGATGTCGTTTTGCGAGTCAATCAAGAGTACATCACCTCCGCCGCTCAGCACGACGATTACCGCACCGAACCGCCGTTTCTGCTTCAAGGTTCATACCGAAATA
>JAJDEL010000430.1 GCA_029259835.1 Planctomicrobium sp.
TCATAGGTGTCATTAACGCCGGTGCCAAGGGAGCCATCGAAGTCTTTAGCGATGGAAAACCTGGAGCAATTGGCGTTGTGCCAACCAAAGGCACCGTCCTATCTGGTGCATATCCGAGAGCCATCCGCAGGAATGCCAAAGAACAGCAGTTGACCCAGCAGATCGATATTCACCAACAGGGGGCTTTGGGGCTCGCCGGATCGATCGACGGAGCACGTGAATTCATCTTAATAAATGCCAAGACAAATGCCGTCAGAGACGATTACCGCGGCCCCTCACTGACGAATCCCGAAGCGACCATCGACCTTCGAATCCTCCAGAGATATGGATTTGATTTTTCTGAAAATCGAATGCTCTTTGACGGAACGGCGGACGATCCATCTGAACTGCAACTGAACTCCGTCGAGAACTACATCGCCTATCACCTCGTCACATTGCTTGAGCAAGTTCGCACATCTGAAGGCTCGGCGCCGCTGCGAGCGATCATCTTGGGATGCACACATTTTCCGTTCTATCAGGAAACTTTTGCCCTGCAATTTAATCGACTTCGTGACCATCAAGAAGACGGTAAGTATATCTATCGAAAGTACATCGCTCAGGACATCCGCCTCATCGATCCAGCTTACTTTACGGCTCGGGAACTCTATCAGAGCATGACTGCAGACGAACGATTCCGTAACGACAATACTGACGAGAAGCCCGGTCCACACGGCGAATTCTACATCACGGCCCCTTGTCGCATGCAACCTGGAGTCAAGCTGCAGGAGTCCGGAAGTGCCTTTACGTATGAATATAAATACAGTCGTAAGGCAGGGGTGGTCGAATCTGACTATCGGGCTGTTCCGATTAGCAGAAGCACGACAAGTCCGGATGTCTTTCAACGATTGGAACAACGCGTTCCCGCCGTCTGGAAACTGCTGAGCGACTTTCGCAGTTCGAGAAGTGAAACCAGTCAGTAGCTTGGCTTGTTTCAATAAAGTCAATCTAGAGAGATGCAAGCGAAGCTGTCTTCGCGACTGGTGAGCGATCCTGGATCAATATGTGGCAGCAGCAAGTGATTCGATGAAAAACTATTTTGGCTGATAGGTAAAAGAAGGCCATCGGTCGAACGCTCCCCGTACAAGACCACAGTAAGAACGCTAAGACTCCGTTTTTTCTTGGGCATCTTACTCAACCTCGAATGAACACATTCACCCCCCACCCTCAAGATTATCAGGGGAAGGTGAAGCCATCGTATTGTTCTCTTTGTCCATCTCTGCAAAAACTTGCCCAAGCTCTTCTTTCGTTGACTTCAGAGTGGATTGCATCGACATAATCAGCTGAGCAGCTTCTTTGGCTTCAGATGCTAACTGATCCATCGGTGTCTCCGATCGATCGAGGCGATCGAGAATATCATCAAGCCTTAATTCCTTCTCCTCGTAACTCATGTCTTCAATCGTAGTTTCACTCATCAGTCTTTTCCTCAATGCTCGTAATTTCAGTTGTCAACTTTCCGTCTAACATTTCAGCTGTGATTCGTTCACCAATCGAAGGCGTTGTGACACTCCTCACAATCTCACCTTCGGCGTTACGCAGGATTGCATAACCACGTTCAAACAATCGTTCTGGACTCATTGAGTTGAGTCTTTTCTGTTTGTCTGTGAGTCGCAAACGGGCTTGATTTATGCGGAGTTCAAATGAATCCAATTGAAGCCTTTTCGCTTTCTTCTGCAACTCGATATCAACTCGAGTGAGTGAGTTCCCCACCCAAAGGGATGTGACGGAATAAAAGCGAAGCGCCCAGATGATCACCTGTTGTCAAATGCTCAGACTGTTGGTCTTTTGACCAACCATTTAAACTTCAAGACAGCGAGGGACGGGTGTTCACGAACATGCAGAACTTGCCTACAACGGCGGGTCGAGTTGGACGTGGGCAGGGTGCCTGAACCCTTCCCGGAAAAATAAGGCGTGATACTTTTCGAGTTGCTTCATTCGATCAGAGGCTCGTTTAGCTTGGTCAGATGTCGTAATATTTTTGGCTAAGATATTGGCGTCTTGGTCAGTCATGCGCAAGAGGAGGTAGCTTGCAACGTTGGAATACAACGCAGTATCAAAGTCTTTCGCAGACTGAGATGCAAGGATTAACGAAATACCGAATTTACGGCATTCCGCGGCAAGCTTCGGAAGAAGCTTCATCTTGCTTGCTCGGTGCGCTTCGTCGAAGATCACAGCATGTGTGATTCGACTTTGAACTCCACGCCTAAACATTTCCTTGTAGACATTGTAAAGGGCTAGCATCGCAACCGCGCGCTGAATGAGTTCATTCTGTGTGGCGTGAATTTGAAGAACTAGCGGTGTGTTGCACTCAAGTAGGCTGCGGACATCGCCCGAGTTTGTAAAGATTTGGTAATCGTCGAGCTCGTCTAAACGCGCAAGCAGGTTTCTCTCGGGCTTTGGATCGCGTTTCAAGATGCTGTAAAAATCTCGGAATTCTGGAATCGTAGGTGCTTTAGAATCTCCACCCCATCCAGAACGCACATAAGACTCGCGAATGGCACTACGAAGTCGTTCTAGTTGAATATCACCGAGGTCGGGAAACATCGCTGAAAACACGTCTCGGAGCATCCCCGCGCTGTCGACATGCGCTGTTCGCGAGACGGTGTCCAAGTGCATTGGATTGAACCCGAGTTGATGATGATCGAGCAGTTGAACATCGGATAGCTTCGTTGAAAGACGTTCGTCGATGTCGGGGTGATATGAGAAAACGATTGGTGTAATTGAATTGGCCATCAACTGCTGACAAATATTCATGACGGCTTCAGTCTTTCCCATTCCAGGGAAACCGACGATCATCAAGTGAGGATTCGCCGATCTGGCAACCGACCTGTAGACGTCAGTGAGAAAGCGTGGCGCTCGACGGTCAAAAAACGGAGCGCTGGTTGATAAAAGAACCCGGTAGAGTGGATGTGACCGACTCGGCCGGGAGAGTATTCTCTCTACTTTTATGTCGTCTTTGTTTTGCCTG
>JAJDEL010000044.1 GCA_029259835.1 Planctomicrobium sp.
TGAAGCTCAACTTTGGAGACTTTCGGTCCAAGCAACGCCGCAAACAACGCCCAGTCGGCGGCCTCGTTTTCACCTTCGAGGTGAATTGTTTTGAACTCGTGGTCCTCATTCGAGCGGAGCGATTCGATTCCCTGAATCACATCATGGGTTCTGAGGCTATCAAGCGTGTGCCCTAGCAGAGCAAAGCGGCGTTTGATTTGGACTTGCTTGCGATCATTTCCGGACCAGGTGGTCGGACCAACTCCGCGCGGGAGAAGGAAAGCGGTTGGGACTTTGCTCTCCTTCACGAACCTCTGGTAAGTCGCAGTCTTCGTCCATTTGTTTTTGTCGGTCTTTGGGAGGCTGGCACAGTCCGGGAAACCGGTCGCTAAATCAACACTGAATTCGTGCCATTGTTCTTGACTACAAACGATGACATTCAGTGGAGCAGAGTCGTTCACGCCATTTGGTTCAAGCAGAAAGATCGGCAGCGAGTAGACGGAATCGCTGCGGTACTTTAACAAGGAGAGCCGGGAGTTTTCGTTTTTCCAGGAGCCTGCTCCATTTTGGTCGGGTCGTTTCTTCAATTTGATTGCCGAAGTATTTCGAAAGGAAAGTTGCCGCAGTTGGTCGACGGCATTGTTTTGAAGAGTCACAAAGTCTTTCTGGTTTTGTGGGAGAACAGCCGCCACTTTTGGAATAAAGGATTCTTGAATCGTCGTTGTACGTTCGCCGGTCGGAAGTTGCTCGAAGACCTTGAGTTCTTCCACAGTAAAAAGTTTTGTCGCTGTCGTTTCGATCAATGGATCATCGTTTTTGAGGAAGCGATTCATCCAGTGAAATGCATTGACTCGCAGTTCCTGAGTATCTTTGTGCGGGCCTTCTGCGATGTTCAATCCGATGTTGTCGAGGGCATTGTGGAGTTCGTAGATTCGGCGCGTTTTGAAGTAAACATCAACAACTCCATCGAGCGGAAAAATGCGATCTTTGTCCGTGTTCGAGATCAACAGCGGACGCGGTGCAACAAGGGACGCCAGAAGAGGGAAATCCCACGCATAGGTATTGACCATATACATACAGTCGCAGTGTCCTTCGATGCATCCATCGATAATATGGTTTTCCATGCTCGCAATTCCTGCAACTGGAACAGCGGCCTTTACCCGGTCATCAAGCGCAGCAACCCACCACGTATATGCTCCACCGCCAGAGCGACCCGTCATTCCGATTCGCTCGCCATCGACTTCTTTTCGAGACTGAAGATAGTCGAGGGACCGAATTCCGTTCCAAGCCTCGACACCCGCTGATGTGTAACCACGACTGTGCCACCACCACATCCCTTTGTTGTATGTCCCATGATGAATCCCTTCCAACTCGCCAAGTTGAATCGTATCGATAATCAGACAAACGTAACCGTTCTGGGCGAACCAAGCTCCATGGTGCTGGTAGTGAGTTTTGTTCCCGTAGCTGATGCCATTCTTTTTCACGCCACCATGACCGCAGACGTATAAAATCGCTGGCAGTGGGCCAGACTGTTTTTCTGGACGATACAGATTGCCAGTCACATACAGCCCAGGCATTGATTGAAAGTGAATGTTCTCAACGACGACTCCTTCGCGAGAGAGTGTGCTTGTGACAACCGGTTCTAAGGGAGTTCGCTCCGGCCAGGGACTCAGTCCCAGCATTTCTCTCAATTGAAGATGATAAGTCTCCCGGTTCGAGTTCCAGTCTTTCAGGCTTTGAATTTCGGCAAGACAGGTTCGAGTGACTCGTTCTGTTTCGCTGGCGAAGAACGTGTTCAGGAGTTGATCGCCAGCCGAAGTGTTCTCGACTTTCCAAGCCTTCTCCTGAGCAAAACCGGAAGGTGAAATAAGACCCAGCAGAAGAGTGCCGACGAAAAAACTTCGAAACAGAAAGGCCATTGAGTTCTCCGGGGACGGATGAGGTGGGGCAAGGAATCAGGATTTCTCGAAGTGCGACTGACGTTGATACGCTTCGAGCATTTTCTTGGGTTGTCCCTGGGCATCCAGTAGACCGGCATGAGGGAAGCGGTGCGGAACGGCGTCACTGAACTGTCTCTGAAATACTCCAGTGACCGCAGGTTTCGCCATGAGGAGTGGAACAATCTGCTCGATCCACTCCACTTGCATTTCCTGGGACCACGGTTCGCGGAGAGCCTGATTTTGAACTTCTGTACTCGTGCTGGCGAATGGGTCAGGGACATTCGTTGATGGGCAACAGATATTCACATGAATCTGGAGGCCGAGCATACTCCAGAGATCGATGAGTTTGGAGATTGAGAGCATATCGCGAGTGAAACAGGCGCGTCGAAAGTACCCGGTGTTGATGTCGAGGCTCACTCCGGTCAATCCGACATTTGACCGAATCAGTGCATCGACAAATTGATACGGCGACAAACGGTGTTCACCCTGCCGCTGATATTCTCCCCATGGTTGTTCAACACGGATGAAGAATTGAGAATCACTATCGGTTCGAATCGCCGCTTCCAATGTTCTGGCAACGAGCGAAAGGCACTGTTCTTCATTCAGGTTCAGAGCGCCTCCCACATTCCCAGCAGAAGAGACTTCCCAGATTCGAACCAGACCGGTGTAACGCGAGACAGCAGTGTCAACAAAATCGCAGACGAAGCTCAGAAGGTTGAGAAAGTCATCTGACCAGCAATCGAGCCATTCCGGAAGCCCCCCCGGACCAAGGCTCACCTATGGTCCGCCTCGTGCGATCAGCCGATGTTGCGAACAGAAATCGATCTGATCATCAATCGGCTGCCAGTCGTAGTTCCCTTCTGACGGTTCAATGTCGGTCCAGCGAATTGGGACTGATGCCGTATTAAAAGTGTCAAGGAAAACCGAAGTTCCTGGCGCGGTCAACACAGACACGTCTGTTGCGCAGCCCAGCAGACTTGGAGCATGACTCGAAGAACGGCGGATACTTGTCATCCTCTGAACGACATAGGAGTCACTTAAAATGTTTGCCGCTTCGCACGCTTTTCGAATCGCATGCTGAGCTGCCTGGGAGCATTCCTCGAGGTCGTCTTGCCTGGCGCTTGCGTGAGCAAACGAACGAAATGCCTCCGATTGAATATCACGAAACACTTGAGGAATGGTCATGCGAGCCATTTCCCAGACAGACCATTGGTCGCGGATTTCTGCAAGTTTCCCTCGAGCCAGTTCAAGGGAAAGCAGATACGGTTCTTCCCGCTCTCTTAATGAAGTTGTATTGAGAACAGGTCTTCCAAAACCTTCAACAGGCCACGGCACACTCACCTTTCCGCTGTCAGAAAAAGAGCGCTGGCAGGAAAAGATGTTCCCCTCGATGCCTGTGCGAGTCGGGAAGACGCGACCATCAAAGCTCGTAATGTAAGCCCGATTTGACTCAGGCCAGTCTTCCAGGAGTTCAGGAGGATGAACGACAAATCGCATCACTCCCATTTGACTCCCTTTCTTTTAATGAATTCGAGACCGTTCACGACGAATGTGAAAGGCGATCAGGAACGTCTTTGATTTGATAAAATAATTGCTGCCGAGTGGCGTGAACGAGAAATGATAGTTCGCACAATCAATCGCTTCAAGAAACGAAGCAGAAATACATCTCAGCAGGCCTGAAAACTGGCTGCCAAAGTATAAATGAAGCAGAAATGCGTTGAATCATTCTTCGATGACAATAAAGCGTATCATCGGCATTCGCGACATAGCTTTGCGAATTTCAACCAACTTGTATGCTGAACCCTTAAGGAATTTTCTCGATTAGAAAACCACTTCTATTTCCAGGTCGAGGTTTCGACGCGTGACCTGCACAGGGATTTTCTTTCCCGAATCGTGCCCCTTTACACTTGCCTTGAGGTCATCAACGTTGTTGATCAAAGTCTCCCCAACTTTTCGAATGATATCCCCAGGCAATAACCCGTTACTTTCGGCAATACTCTTCGGAAGAACTTTCCGAATTTGCAGACCTTTATCCTGTTGTAATTTGTTGACAACAACACCAAATTTCGGACGAGCTAAATCCGGTTGATCAAGCAGTCCAGAGAGTCCGTTTTCGGCAAGCAATCCTCCGTCACCTGCTGAACCAGGAGAGAGAGGAGTTTCATTTTCTGCGAGATTGGCAACGATATCTGTCACGCAACGAGAGATTTGCACCATCCCTTTAATATTGAGGAGATGCGAATCGTCTGCTGGTCGGTGGTATTGAGGGTGAAAACCTGTAAAAAAATGAAGGACCGGAACGCCTCGTTCGTAGAAGACAGCATGGTCGCTCGGACCGTAGCCACTTGAACGCCCGGAGACTTTCAAGTCGTATG
>JAJDEL010000431.1 GCA_029259835.1 Planctomicrobium sp.
CTTTACGATTGAAGAACTGCTCGTGACTCCCGGGCTGTTGGTTCATCCCGGAGACCCGCTTGGCAACCTGGCTTACCACGCGTCGCTGTACCTCGAAGGTCTGGCTTTCGAACGCGATGTCGATGCTGTCTCACAGCTACTGAAAAAGAAAGGGACTCTCACTGCGGAACTGGGTGAGGATCGAAACCCAATCAACTTAAAGAACCTCAAAATTGTTCATCTTGCGAATCATGTCGACGCCGAATCTCAGGCGTATCGTTTCTTTCTCGAACTCGACAATGAAGTCTTGCAGGACAATATTCGGTCAGATGGACGACTGTTTCGAAGTTGGAAATTCAAACCGGGACAGCGAGGTCACCTCTCTCTTCCGCAGAAAACGTTTACGAATATCTTTCGCATCCCTTCGGAAGCAATCGTGAACGATGGCCTTGAGTATGTCGTCTTTCGAAAAGAAGCCGCGCACGATCACAGCGCTCATGCAGATGATGCACATGCGGATGACGCACACGATCATGCTGCCCATGCCGCTCACGGAGAAATGGACGCCTTCGAACCGGTCAAAGTTCACCTACTGCATAAAGATCGTCGCTACGCCATTCTGGCGACCGATGGAGATTTAAAAATCGGCAATGTCATTGCAGCAAATGCAGCTTATCAATTATTGCTCGGAAGCAAATCCGGCGAAGGTGGTGATCCTCACGCCGGTCACAGCCATTGAGGTTCGACGCACACGCCACCCGAAACGCACACACCGGATTTTCGCAGAGATTCAATAAGTAGACTACTATGCTCAATGCCATCATTAAATTTTCCTTGCGGAACCGGTTGGTGATTCTCTCGGTTGCGGTTTTCGCAATGGTGTATGGATCGATTACTGCAACTCTGCTGCCGATCGATGTCTTACCCGATTTGACACGCCCGCGCGTTGTGTTAATGACGGAAGCCCCCGGTTTGGCTCCAGAAGAGATCGAAGCGCTCGTCACGTTACCACTGGAGTCAACCTTGAACGGAGCTTCAGGCGTTCAGGCGGTTCGCAGTGCCTCGGATATCGGCCTGTCTGTCATTTATGCCGAATTCGATTGGTCTGCCGAAATTTTCACGGCACGTCAAATCGTTCAGGAACGAATCGCCAGTGTTGTCGACGAACTCCCAGAAGGTGTCCGTCCGGAAATGGCACCTATCTCATCTCTGCTGGGACAAATCATGTTGATCGGAGTCTGGTCGGAAGATGGAACGACTGACTCGCTCGAAATCCGCACGCTTGCGGATTGGGTCATCCGGAAACGACTCCTCACGATTCCTGGAGTTTCACAGGTCATTACCGTTGGTGGTGGAAGAAAACAGTATCAGGTTCTCGTTGACCCTCACCTGCTCCACAAGTTTGACGTGACACTTCATGAAGTCGAAGAGGCATTGCAGAACGGAAACTTCAACGTTACCGGTGGATACCTCAACGACCATTCCAGAGAACTCCTCGTTCGCGGAATTGGGCGTGTGGAAAAGATTGAAGATATCGAAAAAATTGTCGTCAAATCGCATTCCAACCGCTCGGTTCTCATTCAGGATATTGCCAGCGTCGAGTTTGGTGCGCAAGTGAAACGTGGCGATTCCTCCGTCAACGGGAATCAAGCTGTAGTCGTCGTTGTTCAGAAACAACCCGGTTACGACACTCGGTTGCTGACTGAGCAAATCAACGAAGCGATGGAAGAAATCAAGCAATCGCTTCCGAAAGATCTTCAAGTTGAAACCACCTATGAGCAGCGAGAATTTATCGACTACAGCGTCGACAATGTCGTTGAAGCAGTGCGCGACGGAGCGATTCTAGTCGTCATTATTCTCTCGCTCTTTCTGTTCAATTTTCGGACAACATTCATCACCCTCACGGCGATTCCTCTTTCGATTCTCACGACTGCATTGATTTTCAAATGGTTCGGACTGTCCATTAACGTGATGACCTTGGGGGGACTGTCCGTTGCACTAGGGGAACTTGTTGATGATGCAATTGTCGATGTCGAAAACATCTTTCATCGATTGAAACAAAATGCAAAAAAAGAAAATCCTCGCCCGACACTGAAAATCGTTTACGAGGCCAGCTACGAAGTTCGCGGAGCGATCATTATGAGTACTGTACTCGTAGTGATTGTCTTTGCCCCGCTGTTTGCACTCTCCGGGATTGAAGGACGATTGTTCATGCCCTTGGGAGTTGCCTACATCGTTTCGATTGTTGCCTCCACGCTCGTTTCACTCACAGTGACTCCCGTCCTTTCATCGCTGCTGCTGCCCAACGCTCCTGCGACGAAAGCTGACAAAGATGGCCCTGTCTTGGGATTTATGAAATGGGTTGCCCGACCGTTCATTCGGCTCAGCATGACCAGTTTCGGAATTATCTCTTCGATGGGGGTACTGATTATCGGTGTTCTGATTAGCGGAGTGATCATTTTTAACATTGGAAAAGATTTTCTGCCAAGCTTCGATGAAGGTGCGATTCAAGTCAACTTGTTCCTTCGACCAGGGACATCGCTCGAAGCCTCCCGTAAAGTCGCGACGATGGCTGACGAACGTCTTCAAAAATTATTGAAGACGGAAGAAAATCCAAACGGTCCTGTCCTGTGGTTCACAGCAAGAACTGGTCGAGCTGAAAATGATGAGCATGTGATGGGAGTCAACACAACGGAGTACATCCTCTCTCTTAATCAGGAGAGCGGATTCACGCGCGAACAACTCATTGAACAAGTCCACGAAAATTTATCCGATTTGGCCGGCGTCGACATCGAAGTCGAGCAACCGATTGCCCACTTGATCAGTCATATGCTTTCCGGAGTCACAGCGCAAATTGCGATCAAACTCTTCGGCGACGACCTTGATGCACTGCGAAGTAAAGCCGACGAAATGAAAGTTGCCATCGAGGACATTCCTGGGATTGCAGCGCCTGTCGTGGAGCCGCTGACAATCATTCCTCAACTGAGAATCGAGGTAAAACGCGATCAACTCGCAGCCTATGGGATCTCGGTCGCAGACGTGAATCACCTGATCGAAACAGCGATGAACGGACGTGTGGTATCTCGTGTTCTTGAAGGCCAGCGCACCTTCGATTTGATGCTTCGCTTCGACGATGAATTTCGACGTGATCTCACGAACCTCGACCGCACACCAATTGAACTTCCAGATGGACGCATTATCCCACTCTCCGAAGTTGCACACGTTTACGAAGGAGGCGGACCGAATACGATCAACCGCGAAGACACACGTCGTCGAATCGTCATTCGAGTGAACACGCGCGGACGTGACCTTGGCTCCGCGGTCGCGGAAATCAAGAAACGGATTTCCAGTGAGGTCGAACTTCCTCCCGGCTATTTCGTTGTCTATGGCGGTCAGTTTGAAGCCCAGCAGTCGGCCTCTTCAAGAATTCTCTGGTTGAGTCTACTTGCAGGTGTCGGTGTGTTCATTGTTTTGTTCGCAACATTCCCATCTACGAGTCTTGTTCTCCAAATTCTGACTGCCCTGCCCGCCGCGTTCATTGGCGGAGTTGCAGCGATTGTCATTACAGGCCAAACACTCTCGATTGCGAGCATGGTCGGCTTCATCTCTCTTGGTGGAATCGCAGCCAGAAACGGCATTCTGCTCATCGGTACGTACTTGCATAAATACCCCAAAGATGGTTTCACAAAAGAGATGATCACCGAGGGAAGTCTGGACCGCTTGGCACCAGTGTTAATGACGGCCCTGACAACAGGCATTGGCTTAGTGCCGCTCGTCATTGGAGGCCATTTGCCAGGCAAGGAAATCCTCTTCCCTGTCGCAACCGTTATCCTCGGTGGACTCATCACTTCGACAGTTGCCGAATTTCTGCTGCGTCCCGGCCTGTACTGGTTCCTCGGAAAAGGGGCCACCCAACGACTGACCACATCTGCAGCAGATCAGGCTGATGACCTTTAGGTGTTTGAATTTATCTGGAATGTCTGTTGAGATAGTGTCTAAATTTCGCCTGAACATTGACTGCCACTTTTTACAATCGGCATAATGACTCTTTCCATCGACCCAGTCGAGTCTTCTTACCATTATTGGAATCGTCATGATGTCTCGAATTGCTACTGTCGCGCTTCTTACATTGCTGTCACTTCTTAACTTCTGCGATGCTCAAACGCGTGAAGAGAAAGTTCGCTCGGATCGTAAACGGGTCGTTGCTGAAGGCTTCTGGATTTACAACGATTTACCCAAAGCATTCGAGGAAGCGAAAAAGACGGGCAAACCGATTGTCGTTGTACTGCGCTGCCTCCCTTGCGAGGAGTGCGTCAAACTGGATGATGACCTCGTTGATCAAGATCCCATTGTACGCCCGCTGCTAAAGAAGTTTGTTTGCGCTCGACAGGTTTCCACGAATGGACTCGACTTGAGCTTGTTTCAGTACGATACCGATCAGTCGTTCGCTGTCTTTTTCCTGAATGCCGACGGCACGATCTACGGTCGTTTCGGAACACGATCTCATCGAACCGAATGGGTTCAGGACGTTTCGATCTCAGGGCTTGCTGAGGCCTTGCGTGGAGCGTTGGAACTACATGGCGACTATCCCAACAACAAATCTTCACTGGCTGGTAAACGTGGAAGCCCGCCGCTGTTTCCATCACCGGAGAAGTTTCCGTCACTGAAGGGTAAGTTCACAGACAGCCTGAATTACAAAGGCAACGTCACAAAAAGTTGTATTCATTGCCACCAGATTGGAGATGCCGTTCGGGAGTATTACCACTCTAACGGGAAAAAAATCCCCAAAGACGTTTTTTATCCTTACCCACATCCAAAGACTGTCGGCTGGACTCTCGATCCTAATACTTCTGCGACACTTCGCGAAGTTGCGAAGGGATCATCGGCGGACAAAGCAGGCTTTCGCACAGGCGATACTATCACCTCCCTGAACGGGCAACCGATCCTTTCTTCGGCCGATATTCAGTGGGTCTTGCATCACCTTGCCCCTGAGGGAGGAACCGTTTTGGCATCTGTGAGGAGAAGCGAAAAACCTCATAAACTGCAACTCACCGTCGAAGATGGTTGGAGGGAGCAAGGTGATCTTTCCTGGCGTGTGAGTACGTGGGGACTCGTTGGAAAAGCTTCTGGTGGCTTACGACTGGAGCCACTTTCTGAAGAAGATCGAGCAAAGCAGGAAATCGAAAATGGAAAAATGGCCCTGCGAGTCACGTACGTCGGTAAGTATGGAACTCATTCCGCTGCAAAGAAAGCGGGCTTCCGAAAAAATGATGTGATTATTTCTGTAGATGGAAAAACCGACCTCGTCACTGAAGGAGCGTTTTTGGAATACGGAGTGAACGAGAGAAAAATTGGCGATCGAATCTCTGCCACTGTTCTTCGCAATAAAAAAAGAATCACGATGAAGATTCCGATCCAGAAGTGATCGCGAGGCACTGCATTAAAAATGCCCGGATTATTGAAAATCCGGGCTGCTAAATTGGGGCTTCTGAATTACTTCTTCAGCAACTCTGGAACGAGCTTTTTCAGGTCGTCAACAGAGGCACTGTTTTTGACCACCCTTCCATTTCGGTCGACCAGGAACATCGTCGGCAGTGAGATAATTCCGTACTCCAAAGCGGGGCGGCTTTCCAGTCCGCCTTCTTCATAGATATGAGGCCAACTCACACGATAGTTCTTGATGTAACCAGCGATGTCTGCTCCTGGTGAATCAAGATTGACGCCGACGATTTCAAACCCATTGCGCTGGTGAGTTTTGTAAAGTTCTTGAATCTGTGGAAGATCCTCCGTACAAGGCGTGCACCAGGTCGACCAGAAAATGACCGCTGTCACCTTTCCACGATAACTTGCCAGGCTCAGTGGTCGCCCACCAACCAGAGACTTTCCTGCCAGTGCGATCTGCTGACCTTGAAGCCCCAGACGACGCAGCGCCCCTTGACCATGGCGGGCCGCATCTGTGGCTGAGTAGTCGTTGACCAGTTTCGTATACCAAACACGGGCTTCTTTAATGCTTCCGTTGAACTCGTTCGTGATTGCTAGTTGAAGCAAAGCATCCGCCGACTCTGGAGCCTTGGGGAATTCCTTGGCAAACGCTTCAAGCGATTCCAGCCACGCTGCTTGAACATCCGCACGATCCTCAGCCTTGGCTGTTTGCAGATTGATGTTGTACTTCACGAGCATTTCCTGAAAGACCGCAAACGCCAGATGCTCCTGGTCTCCGTTGTCCTTCCTGAGTGCTTGAATAATCCGTTGCAGTTCTTCAAGACCATTCGGGAATGTCCCCATTTGCGTTGCCGCAGCGATCATTTCCAAACGTTGTCGAAACCAGAGGTTTCGGTCTTCCGGGTTTTCGGCAAGATTGCCGATCTGTGCGAGTAGGCCTGCCCGGGCGACGTTGAATTTGAGAATTTCTTCTTTCGCAGATTCAGCAGTCGGAGATTTGGCATCGAGGTCACGCAATTTGTCGAGCAGCGAACGCATTTCTGGACTCAACCCTGTGGAAGCTCCTGAAGTCATTCCCGCAATGTTCGGTTGAAGCAGCAAGCCACCTTCGCCGACTTCAAAATTATTTCCTTCGATTGGCTTGGGTATTTGAGTCAACTTCCAGGCTGCTCCGACTCGAACCATCTCGCCAATTTGAACGAACCCATTCTCGCCTCCAACAGAAACAATCGCCATGACGTTCTCATAAACAAGCAGATCGTCTGCGGCTTTCCCCGAGTCCGCTGGGACTAAATTCGGCATGAGCATGGAACTGTCAAAGCGAACCCACCTGGTTTGGGGAGTGATCACTTTCGACGATGCTGAAATCGCCTGCATTTTCTTGGCAAGTTCCTGCCCATTTTCGATGAAACGCTTTCCAATCTGTGCCGACAGGCCAATCGCTTTGACATCGCCATCGTTTATGAATACGGCACCAAGTCGCTGAGCATTGCGACTGGTCAGTGCCCGAATCGCTTCGCGAGATGCTTCTTCAGCAGAGATCATCCGCCAGGAATCAACCGTCCCATCTTGGTCTGAATCAATTCCCCAGCGTGACCCTTGCGTATTGAACCAGCGAGACTGATCAACTTTGTTGTCACCGTTCGTGTCGAGATCACGATAAACTTCAAGGCCGTGCTGAAAGTATTTGAATTCGTCAACTTTTCCATCGCCGGTCGTATCCATGAACCGCCGGAGAAGTTGTCCCTGCGGGCCAAACAATGCGTAG
>JAJDEL010000432.1 GCA_029259835.1 Planctomicrobium sp.
GGACGATCCCGCTCTAATCGAACAACTCGGTCAGGCGATGGTGATCGGGAATACCGATATCGATGTTCTGCTTGATATCAATCCTGGACGGGACCGCACTGGCTGCCCTGCTGGAGATGACGCGCATCAACTCTACCGGAAAATTGCAGAGACCGATGGTCTCAACCCTGCCGGATTGCACCTCTACGATGGTCATTTGCATCAACGTGATCTGGATGAACGAAAAGCCGCAGTCGAAAAATACTGGGTGACGATCTCCGCATTTCGTGACGAGCTTGAGGCCGACGGTTTGCCTGTTCCGAAGATCGTCTGTGGTGGAACGGTGACGTTTCTGGCATACACCGGGATGGACGATCCTGCGATTGAATTGAGTCCTGGAACATGCACATTTCACGACACAAATTACAACGATTCGTATCCTGATCTGCAAATTTTCACTCCGGCTGCGTTGCTCTTAACACGAGTTATTAGCCGACCGACCGAGAACCGCGTGACGTTTGACGTTGGCACGAAAGGAGTCGCGTCCGACCCCCCGATGGGAGAACGTCTCTTTCTGCCGGAACTCCCTGATGGTGTTCAAGTCCTTCAGAACGAAGAACACCTCGTCGTCGAAACAAACGATGCTGGAAAGTTCCAACCGGGTGATTGGACCCTCGCAATCCCCCGTCACGTCTGTCCAACTTCAGCCCTACACAAAGAAGTGACCGTCATAGCAGATGGCGAAATCGTCGACACCTGGGAAGTGACCGCACGAGATCGGTGCTTGACAATATGAGAGAAATTTGATTCGAGTTTTGAACCATAATGAATTCTCAGCTGGAATAATCTCAAGTTGTTCGTAGATCATGATATGAAATTTCGCGTCGTTGGCTGCTTCGAGAACGGTACTGCCGAAAACGCATCGATGCCAAAATGCCGACGAAGAATCGAAACCACGATCCAAATCGTGAGTTAGAGATGATCCGCAAACGCAGGAAGTGAAGTCGTGCTGCTCTTCCCAGTGGGGGGCAAGCTAGCCAAAGTTCATTTCGCACCAAGCTCGAATTTTTCGCAGATTCTGGAGCGTAGCTCCAAGGCAAATTCTTCGGCGGAGATGTCTTTCTGTGTCAATTCCAGAAGCCCTGGAAACTCAGGTGTGTGAACTGATTGACGAAGTAACAGGCTGCCGTGTTGTAAGACCGCACCTTGCCGGCGTCTTTGAGCGCTGCCGACGATTTTATGCTTCCCGATGACGATGTCTCTTTCGTCACCGCGAAGAAAGCAAAGAAACGATTTGTCCACAAATGCGGCGTCCCCCCGCATCTGAGTCTGAATTTCGTATGTGCTTAAGATATCGATGATGCACTGGTGGACTTCGTTGTAGATTCTTGATGGTGTTTCTGTCAGAGGGTGAAAATTCGGGAGAGCGAGTGAATAAGTCAGTTCTTGATCATGTAGAATCGCACCGCCACCAGAGAGGCGTTTGATGGTTGCCAGACCTTCGAAACGCTCTGGGACTTCAACGGTCGTTGCGACTTGAAAATGACCGAGTGAGATCGTCGGATGTGACCATTGATATGTTCGTAAACTTGCTTGACCTGCGACCGCCCGGTCGAGCATTTCGGCATCGATTGCCATATTCTCTTCACCGGAGAGCGGACCGTGTTCGAGAATCCGGTAAGTGATAGGCGAGTTCGTCATGACGCTTGTTATTGAATCAGTGACTGAGCAATTTTGAGGACGTCTTCGCCGATGGATTCAATTGTTCTCAGTCCTGATTCATCGGTTACCGGAACGATGCTCCAGTCTTCGTGATCGCTTGCCAGTTCTAAATAGACTTCACGAACTTTGGCTAAGTAGGAAGCATCCGCTTCCTGTAAGTCCGCAGCTTGATCGGTGTAGGTGCGAGCTTCTTTTCGAGCGATCAAATCTTGAGATGTTTCAACAGGTGTGTCGAGCAGAATGACGTGTGTCGGTTTTGGAACGGCAAAAATTTTGTATTCAATATGCTCGATCCACTCGATGAGTTGTGTCCGTTGATCGCCGGTCAATTTAGAAGACTGATGTGCGATGTTTGATGGGACGTATCTATCGAGAATGACCAGTTCGGATTCTTCCTGTGCTTGCAGTATCACCTCACGAGATTCAAATCGATCACCGGAATAGAGAAGTGAAACAAGAAACGGATTCAGCTCGTCGAGCGTTCCAAACTCTCCGTTTAAAAAATCTCCGATCCGTTGCCCGAAAAATGTTTTCTCGTAACGAGGAAAACTGAAGAATGAGCAGCGATGCCCCTGTTTCGTCAGCGCGTCGTTGACAAGTTTTGATTGAGTCCCCTTGCCGGAACCATCAATACCTTCGACGACTAGAATAGGAGCAGGGCGAGTTTGAGTTTCGCGCATCGACTTGATTTTATCCTGCTTACTTTAGCTCTGCCACGGCGCTCACTGCGTCTGGCGAAACCGAGAAATACTGAAGCAGGTGACTGGTTGCTAGAATGTCGCGAACCGTCGGCTGTAAACCACAGAGTATGAATCGGCTTTGAGTCCGAATCGATTTGCGGTGCAGCGAGATGAGCTTCCCAATTGCGGAACTGGTCAGGTACGAAACAGTAGAGAGGTCACAGACCATTTTTCTCCCGGAACTGATTCCTAAAACCTGATTTAGCTCTTGATCCATTTGTTCCAGGTTTTCGTCATCGGTGAGTTGCTCTTTATTCAATGTCACAACGGCAACTTCGCCATCTTCACGTAGCTCAAAAAAAACAGGATGAAATTCATTGTCTGCTGTGGAACTGTCTGTCATCGTTTTGCCTGCAAATAAGTCCTCGTCGCTGATTCTCCATGGCAGCGAACAAATCTTCCTAAATCTTCCGAAGTCCCTGGAACCTGAACCGGGATGTAATATCGATCAGTCCCTTTTACCCATCCCGGTCTGCCTGCGACTTCTCGTTCGACCATCACTTCAAGTTCCCGTCCGATGAACTGTTGATAGTAATCGATGGCAAGCTCTCGTTCCACAGTGGACAATTCTTCACACCGTTTCTTTTTGAGTTCTGGTGAGACTTGATCAGGAAAATCGGCGGCGGGGGTCCCTTTTCTGGCACTGAATGGGAAGATGTGCATTTTCATAAAACGTGCTTTTCGGCATGTTTCAACGGTTTCAGCAAACTCATCATCTGTTTCGCCAGGGAATCCCACGATCATATCTGTCGTGAAGGCAACATCCGGAATGACTTCGCGGATTCGTTCCAGCTTCTCCAGGAAGCGACCAGTTCGATACCTGCGTCGCATTCTTGCAAGGACTGCATCGGAACCACTTTGCAGCGCCGGATGGAATTGCGGGCAGAGATGTTCACAGTCGGCTGCGGCATTGATGAAGTCGTCGTCGACTTCGTTGGCTTCTATGGAAGAGAGCCGCATTCGCCAGTCACCAGGAATCGCATCTAACTTGCGGAATAGATGCCAAAGCCGAAATGGTGCCTTTCCGGATTTTTTGCGAGTTGTGTCGACGCCATAATGACCAACGTGAATACCGGCAATCACGATTTCTTTGTAGCCATTGTCGATCAGGCGTCGAACTTCATCTTCGATGTCTTGCGGGTCACGACTTCTCAGTCCTGGCCGCACAGATGGGATAATGCAATACGTGCAGCGCAGAAGACAGCCATCCTGCACTTTGACGTAAGCACGTTTCCGTCCTTCAAAATAACTGATTCCGGACGGGATATCCTGTATTCCATGTCGGTGAAGAATATCCGGCAGCTCGCGTTTGTCTGTGACGACTTCAAAAACACTCGGAAGTTCCGCAACTGCGTCTGGATCGCGCGTGGCGTAACAGCCCATGACAAGCGTTCGAGTTCCAGGATTGTTTCTGGAGAGTTGGCGAATCGTTTTGCGGGATTTCGCGTCACCTTCATTCGTGACAGTGCAAGTGTTCACGACACACAAATCCGCCGATTCATCGTCCGCTGCTTCACGAAATCCATTTTTCTCGAGTGCTTCCTTAACCAATTGTGTCTCGTACTGATTCACCTTGCATCCCAAGGTGACCAGCCGGCACGTTTTCAAGTTGGCGTCAACAGGCTCGATCATTGTATTTAGAAGGCTCTCTCTATTCATTGACCTGGCAATTCGGACGTTTCTTTTTGAATGCCTGAATCCCGTCTGATGTCACAGACGTTTGGCCGATGGAGACGCTTTTTAATTTTTCCATTTCGGCCAGTTTGAGAAGCCCGTCGTCGTCGAAGTTTGTTTCGGCGATGTTCAGCGATTCAAGATTCTTGAATTCCAATAAATGGTCAGCACAGTCTGATGTCAAACTTCGACAGCCATGAACATCGAGTGACTTGAGTTGCTTCAATGCAGTGATCGCCTGAATTCCATCATCGTCCATCGTCCCATTCCAGACGAGTAAATTTTCAAGCTTTGTGAATGGGGCAATGTGTGCCATGCCATCGTTGTCGATGAGTGTTTCACTAAGATCAAGAAACTGTAGCGATTCCAGCGAACCTTTTAGGGCATCCAGCCCAGCACCGCTCACGGCGGTATCTCGCAATCGCAAATCCTTAAACTTCTGCTCTCCGAAATGAGAGAGACCTTCGTCGCTAATATATGTTCGCATTAAGTTGAAGCTGACGAGATTTTTCAGTGGTGCAAGTTCGCCGACTTTGTCGTCACCTAAGCCTGCATCTTCGAGTGCCAGATATCGAAGTTTCGTCATTTTCCCGATTGTCGCCATCGACGCACCGGAGACATTCGTCGAACGAATTTTCAGGTCGACCAATTTGTCGAGACCAACGAGAGCGTTGACGCCGGCGTCTCCTATTTTCGTTCCGCGGAGATCGAGTACGACCAAGTTCTTCAGCCCTGCAACTTGAGCCAAGCCCTCGTCGTCGGTTCGAGTGTAGAGTAAGAGTAAACGTTCGAGTTGTGGGGCTTTCTTCAAGTGCTCCAACCCGGCTGCGTCGATCTTACTGCATTGACGCATATTCACAGTTTTCAATGCTGGGAGATGTTCAAAAACTGCCAACGCATCGTTTTCAAACTGCCCATTTTCAAGGTCAAGTTTTACGACGTTTGGAACCCCTTTCAGGAGTGCCATGAGTTCGTTCGTCATCTGAGCCGGTTTGCATTGGGCCTCTACGACAACTCCAGCCTCGTTCGTTTTGAAAACGACCCCTGCTTCTTTCAGTGCGGCTACGGCTTCTGGATCATCTTTAGGAGCGTCGTCTTCTGCCATGGGAACGTCGATTGAGTTTTCGTCCGTAGGCGACGCGGATCCACTTTCATCGGGAGGAGGTGCCATGTTATCAGGACACCCGCTCAAGAGAACGGCGCTGAA
>JAJDEL010000433.1 GCA_029259835.1 Planctomicrobium sp.
GATTTTGATTGAGTGATGAAATCGACTGCATCTCTTCGTCAGTCAATTCAAAATCGAAGATGTCGAGATTTTCCTTGAGTCGCTCTTTCTTGCTTGACTTCGGAACAATGGCGGTTCCCCGTTGCACAGCCCACCGCAGCACGACTTGCGCCGGTGTTTTGCCAGTTCGTTCAGCAATCGTCACAACGACTTCTTCTTCGAGTACTGATTCTTTCTTCTCCGCCATTCCAATCGGAACGTACGACAACGCTCCCAGCGGAGAAAAACCTGTGACGGCAATCTCTTGCTCCTGACAATACCGAACAAGTTTTTCCTGGGTGAGATATGGATGTAGTTCGACTTGCAACACGCTGGGACGAATTCGAGCGTAGCTCAGCAGATCGCTCATCAGTCCTGTTGTGAAGTTACAAATTCCGATATTCTTGACCAAACCGGCATCAACGAGTTCTTCCATCACCTGCCAGGTCTGTTGAATCGGGACCGGAGCAAACTCCATTTTTGGATTTTCTGCATCGGGATTAAAGACCCACCCCGGCGGATATCTCTTCTCAATCGGAATGTATGACAGCGAGATCGGAAAATGAATCAGGTATAAATCAAGATAATCAAGTCTGAGATCGTCAAGCGATTGTTGCAGGGCAGGGCGGACATGCTCTGGAGCGTGGTAAGTGTTCCAGAGTTTGGACGTGACCCACAAATCTTCTCGCGAACAAAGTCCGCTTTCGATCGCAGATTCAATGCCATCGCCAACGCCTTGTTCATTCCCATAATCACAAGCACAGTCAAGATGCCGATACCCGGATTCAATAGCACTATGAACAACGGCCCCGACGTTTTCTGGGGCTATTTTCCAAACACCTAATCCGACAGCAGGAAGTTCGCCCCCTGATGATAAAGTCAAATTCTGTGACATACCGAATGTGATTCTTTGAATGAAATCCAAATTGACAGGAAAAACGCCGATCTCTTCCGGTGGCATTTTCCCATAATACGCCTGAAACTCAACTCACTCTGAAAAGAAGTCCTGTTGAATAATGGAGAATTCACAATTGAAGAATTTGACGGATGGCCTCTTTCGTAGACTTGCTATCCTCGAGGAACCGTGGGAGGGTGTACGGTGGGAACTGAACTGGCAACGAGGGCGTTTTTTCTTTTCAAACACTGGTGATTTTGGGGGAGTGTGCAGTGAATCAATCTAACCAGTCACAAGTTTTCAAATGGTCTTGCCTCGCTGTTGGAGTTGCCTTTGGAGTCATCTTGCTGTGGATGATTGCGGACTTCAAACGGAAAATGGTCGTATCTCTTGATAAGGCAGAGGCGACCGTGGGGCAAGTTCAACAGTCCGTTGAGAAAGTGAATGCGAACATGCCTGCAGTTCTGGAAGAAATTCGTCAGACCTCTCACACTTTGTCTCGCGTCGCGGATGACGTGGAACTGATGAAACGCGTTGCAGGAATCAGTAATGAGAACGAACAACGCGGCTTTCGGGGCTTGGCGATCTATGCTGATGAACTTCAACAGTTGCTTGCAGACGAGTCCGCAGGGAAAGATGTGAAAATTCTCATTGAAGAAGTTGTCGGCTCCGATCTCAAAGTCGTTGAATCTGTCGAGGAATTTCTAGTCGGCTTGAATAAAGAAATGATCCTCACTGTTTTGCCGCTCTCGAAGTCTCGGCAGGAAATTTTATACCGTGTCTGCCGCTCCGGGATTCGCCGCAAGCCATTCTACATTCAATTTGGCGATGCTGAACCAGTGCTGTTGAAAGAATTCATTCGCGAGCACCACCCAGCCAGTCGCGACTTGCCAGAATATCAATCTGAAAAGTGATTGCCATTCCTCTACTGGATTGTAGGGGAGTTCTGTGAGAGACCAAACTCCACAATCAGAGCGTTTAATTCAGAGACTGTCGCCACATACAAAGTTTCGACAATGTAAACGATCTCTCTGGAGAGATGCTGAGTCCCAAAGCAGAAACCGCCACTCATTCAGTAATCCAACTTGAAATACTGAATGAGTGGCGGTCAAACTTTCTGGGTTCTGAATGACGGAAAACCTTTGTCACTACGAAGTGGATGTTTTTACTCTGCGACGATAGGCGATACCACCACACAACGTGGCCAGGCCCAACAAGGCGATTGATGACGGTTCGGGAATCGTTGAAGTGGCGAGTGACAGGGCGCCAGTGATCGCGGCTCCACTATTCGCTTTGGTAAAGGTGATTGACAGATCTGCCCCAGTGAGCGCGGTGTCACCGGCAAAAAACGGATTGGACCCAGGGACGTATTCTCCCGTCGCCGAGATAACCCGAAAGAATGCTGATCCGCCGGGAGAAAATTCACCAGAGTCGCCAGTAATTGTACCGGTAAACGATCCAAAGTCAGCATTGGTGATCGATAGAGGGGTTCCCATTATGGAAAACGCACCTACAGAAAATGAACCCCAGTCAGTTCCAATCGGGAGACCAATAAAGTCACCCAACTGAGCTGAACTGGAGTCAACACCTGTGAGGGAAAATGCTTGATCCAGAGAACCTGAGCTTGGAGTGAATGTCAGGTCAAACCCTTGACTGCCAATGATGTCGGCAGATGCTGGAGCCAGGGCAATGCTGTGCATTACCGCTATTACAAAAAAGAATCTCAACAGCTTGGTCATGATATCGTCCTTGGTGGAAATTTGTGCTGAACTTGTTGCTAAGTAAGAATGTGAATTTGTGGCCCAATGCTCACGTGTGAAGACGAGGTGAGTTTTGAGATTGTTGTCTTTGACTGCGAATTCGCGAATGTGCCAGGGCACCAAATACCAGGAGGAATCCCAGTAACATCGAAGAAGGTTCTGGGGCGGATGAAGTCATGATCGGACTCAAACTAAATCCGTTTGGTCTGGCAATATAGTCGAGGGAGTTCATTGAGTTTTTATTGCCGAATGCGAGGTTTGTTGAATACGTTTGACCACCCTTTAAGTAAAAATCACCCCAGACCGGAGCCCGGTTTGAATTAAAGGCGTAGACATTCGTACCCTCTGCACCAACATCGAACTTGACTGCACCAGTGATGCCGTCACTACCTGGAGTTCCAGGGCCTTTAAGCTGGACTGTTATTCCAGTTTCCCCGTTAAGAGTTGCGTCAGTGATCGCACCAAAATCTACGAGAGTTTTCCCGTTAAACGCGTCATCAGTGATGTCTAGAGTGAAATGGCTGATCCCTGGTTTTTTGAAATTTAAAAAAGTGTAAACATAATGGAACAAACCACCGTCAATTTGAGTGATTTCCCAATTCAGGATGCCATCGGACCAGTCTGAGTCTGCCGATGTGAGTTCACCTGCTGCGGTATCTCTCTGGCCAGAAAGAGTGGCAGAGGTTCCATAGATGAGGCTGGCTGATGCCGACGAATTCACCCAAAGAGGTGAAGCCAGAATGAGTGTACAAAGTACACGACGCACAAAGAGAAACATATTTAGGAGACCCACGGGTGCTTTTAGGGATGAATGAAAATGTTGTGTTGATCACACGATCAACAACAGCGATCTCTCTCCCTAGACCCGGCAAAGCCTCCTTATTAGATTTGCATCTAATCGCCATGCGACATCATTAGATTTGCATCTAATCGCCATGCGACATCGATGTTATCCTTGGACATGCAGCAAGCACAAGACACCCATTCGTTAAAATGGGAGGATATGGCAAAATAAGAAATTCTCGCAGGCGCGGCTTCCGCATGACGATGATGACAAGGCAATAGCCTTGTATTTCTTCTTGACCACCAGGCCACCCAACCTATCAATGAGGCTGGTTTAAGTCATGTTTCTGATTTCGATGATGATTTTGTGAAACATAAACAAGGTGACTTCTGGATTCAAAGTCCCCGCAATTCTTTAATATCTGCCATGTTTCTGAGGCGGTAGTCGCTGTTTCATCGATACTTCCTCAGACTGCCGACACTATTTCGCTCTCTTTGTCTTTTTCATGGTTGTCTCGATTCCCGATTACGATCACCGATATTGTCGACTTCCCTTCACGAGTTGCAGCCGGTTCGCTCATTAGTTAAACGGGAACTATTGCTCGTAAGTCGACGAAACTAACCTGCTGAGAAGCCGATGAAGATTCATCAATTTCTGGACCATTACGGGGTCACCGAGAATCCTTACGCGCAGGAAGATGCGTCGTCGGACCATATTTTCATGCAGCAT
>JAJDEL010000434.1 GCA_029259835.1 Planctomicrobium sp.
TGTGATCGCGTTTTCGAATTGCTCCGCAGATAAGCAGAAGCCACTCTCCTGAGTTGTCGGAACGAGAACAGGAGTCGCTCCTGTCAGTTCGACCAAGGCACTGTAACTGACCCAGTAAGGAGTCGGGATGATGACTTCATCACCAGGACCGCAGAGGGCGGTGAGTACGTTATGAATTGAATGCTTCGCACCATTCGAAACGACGACCTGATTCGGCGCGTAGCTCAGATTGTATTCTCGCTGATACGAATCGCAGATCGATTGTTTCAGTTTCGGAATTCCGGCTGCTGGCGTGTAATGCGTTTCCCCGGCGTCAATCGCCTGCTTTGCAGCGTCGCAAATGTGTGCAGGTGTCGCGAAGTCTGGTTCTCCCAGAGTGAACTCATAAACCTTAACGCCTGAGGCTTTCAATTCTTTCGCCTTCGTGGCGGCGGCAATTGTGGCGGAGGGCTTGAGGGTTTTCACTGTGTTTGAAAAACGCATTGGTTCTGGTCTGATGTTGGAGGTCTGGGTTGAGGATTCAAGGAAGGCAGGCGGGAGCCTGCGCTACGGTCGTGCGGACACTTCACTGGAGTGAAAGGTTCGATTCAACCGGGATTTTGAGAGATGTACAGACCGGGTCAAGCGTCGCGGGGGGAGCAGAGGCAGTTTTTGTTGAGATTCCGCAAATCGATAGAGGGAGGGACTCGCTGATGCGAAGAGATGAATCTTCACTCTACGCCCATTTGCTTGCGAAGCGCTTCGAGTTCGGCGTCGACGCGGCCTTGACGCTCAGAGGAGACTTCTCCTTCCGAGGCTGATTCAGCAGGAACGGGTTCCGCTGCTACATTCTCGCCATTTGCGATCAATTGCAGACGCCGAGTTGCATCAGCAAGACGGGCCTGAAGCGCGTGCATCATTGTGCGGAGGTGATCGCGTGTGGAAATCGCTGCTTTCAACTGCTGTTCCAGACCAGCGATCAGGTCTTCGACCTCATGTTTCCTTTCCAGTGCTTGACGAGCTTTAGTTTCTTCTCCATCCGACATTGACTCCTGAGCAGTTTTCATCCAGTTGCCCACTTCAGCCTGCTGCTCCCCGATTTCGATCTCGATCCGCGAAACATTCTTACTGGCAGTATTCGAACTGCGCTCGGCGCCGGCAACGCCTTCTTTCATTTCGTAGATAATCTCTTCGAGAGCGACCTTTGGGTCATCTGCCTGAGACAGGATCGAACTGAGGTTACAGGTCACGATATCAGTCAAGCGGCTAAAGTAAGTCATGGCTCTCTCGGATTGTCCCGGACACAATGGGCGATGGGAGTTCAAACGCTCCCGAATCGATGTGGATCATTCCAAATTGGAAAACAATGAAATTTATGAAAAAAGTTCTGGAATTAGTCGGAATTCACCAGCGCTGGCGGACCGATTCCACGGGCGATCAGTTTCTCGGCCAGTTTTTCTCGTGCGAGTCGCAACCGGCTTTTGCTGGTCGCGAGCTTGACATCCATGATTTCGGCAACTTCTGGCAGGCTTAAACCAGAATAATGATGCAGCGTAAAGGTCTGCCTCTGATCCTCTGGAATTCCACCAAGAAGATCGTCGATCATCTTCGTGAATTCGTGGTGCTGGACTTGCTCATCCGGGCCGAAGAGATCTCCGGCGAGGCGAGCCATTGCGTCCTCTTCTTCCTGCGGCTGACGTTTAACGGCTTGAACGAGAGCATCGTGCGACCGCCGACGTACGTTGTCGATCATCAAATTCCGGGCGATGCGAAACATCCACGCGCGAAACCGGCCGAGTGGTAAATAATCCCACGCTTGATTATAGACCTTGAGGAGCGTCTCCTGGGCGAGATCTTCGGAAAGTTGAATATCTCGCGTATTGCGCATGAAGAACCCAATCAACATGCCTTGGTATTTCCCTACCAGCGTGTTGAACGCATCGACAACTCCTGATTGAATCAGGATCATGAGTTCGTCGTCGTTGTCGGTCATACTTGAATATCTTGAGTCAAGACGCGGCCTAGATAGATGGTCAAGGGGTTAGGGAAAACGAAAAAATAGCAGAGGACGCAAAACGTTGAATCTCCAGCGATTACGGATCATAACCGGTGGTGCCTGTGAGATTCAAAGGAGATTGCCGCAAAGTGAGGTTTGGTCGTGATTTTCGATGAGGAGTAACAAATTTCACTATCCACGATTTCAACAACGACTTGCTTCACCCACCAGACTTTCCTCGATAAGGTACTCCCCTGTGTTGATACACAAACAAGCCCGAAGGGCTGATCCCATGTTAGCCCAGGGCAAAACGAAGTATCGCCCTGGGTGAAGATGCAACCGTATGCTGAGTCCCAACGGGACGACCCCGGAATTAGGAACACGTCTTCTTCTTCCTCGTAGGACCACCCCATTGGGGTTGAATTCGTCTGTTTTTCACGGATACCAGGGCTGTTGCCCTGGGCTGACATAAAGCTGGCCCTTTGGGCCGAAATCGTTCCACGGACTTGTGTGTTACTGACAGGTACTCCCCTTCAATCCCTTGCCCCTCATTCCCAACGGATCGTCGCATGCTTCAACTTTGGTTGCAGCAGGCAGGCCGCGCCAAGACATTCACTGATGACTGATGAACTAATTCAACTCGACATCACCTTCGGAACCGCTGGGCGTTTTCAGGGTGAAATTCTTTCCAAACGTACAATTCAGCACTTTCAGTCGAAAGAAGACTTGAAAGATATCGCCTCAGCGTTGCGCGAGTCTCTGGCACACACCATCGACTTTCCGGAATTGAAGCAAACCTGTGTCTCTGACGATCATGTGGTGATTGCTCTCGATCAGGAAACTCCTCGGGCAGACGCAATTCTGGCGATGGTCTGGAAAGAACTGTCGAGTGCGGAGATCGTCCCTGAGAATGTGTTGATTCTTCAGTCTGCAAGCTGGCAAGAGACGAATAACGCCGACCCTCGGTCTTTACTTCCGAAAGATATTCAGGATCGGATCACGCTCAAGCAGCACGACCCAACAGATGAGACGGCCTGTGTGTACCTTGCTTCGACGACTGTAGGAGAACGTATTTATCTCGCTAAAGAAATGATCGACGCCGATCTTGTGATTCCCATCGGGCCAGCAACGTTTGACCCGTTACTCGGTTTCCGTGGGGAAGCGAGTATTCTCTACCCTGCCTTTTCCGATACAGAAGCGATCATGAAGTTTATCGGCTCTGGTCACGATGAACTCTCTCCGACTGACTCGCGCCCACTGCGACAGCAAGTCGAAGAGATCGGTTGGTTACTCGGAATCCAATTTGTGATGAGTGTCGTTCCTGGTCAAGGAAAAGGAGTGCAAGCAATCTTCGCAGGTCTCGCTGAAGCTGTCGCTCGAGAATCCAAAGCGGAACTGCAATCGACATGCAGGCTCGAAGTGAAAGAGCGCGCCGATCTGGTTTTGGTCGCCGTGGAAGAAGAAACCGCTGGTCACACCTGGGATCAAATCGCCGCTGCGATTGATACTGCTCGACGGGTTGTGAATCGCGATGGACGAATCGTCGTGCTTTCGCAACTCGCACAGCAACAAGGGCCTGGCCTGGAAATCCTCAGTGTTGTTCGCACCCCGAATGACGCTCTCAAGCCGATTCAACAAGCCTGTCCACCAGACTATCTCGCCGCAACACGCATCGCCAAAGCCGTCGACTGGGCAAACGTCTATCTCCTCAGCGAACTACCGACCGGAACCGTTGAAGATTTGTTCATGATCCCACTGGATACAGAACAGGAAGTGCAAAAACTGATTCAGGGAGACGACACGATCATCGTTGTCGAAAGCGCCCAGAAAGTCTTTGCAAACTGTCAATAGTTCACGAGAAATTGCGACGACTCATTGTCTTAATCTTCAAGAGATGTGAACTGCCCCTCATAGCGGTGCAAGCGTTTTGTAGATATGTACAACACTGGTTTCATTTGAGACTAAGGAAGAAAGTCACCAGCTCGTTGGACCCTGCACGTCTCCGATCACAAGTGATTCGAACCCGGAATCAACCATCAATTGCGGAGAACCTTCGTTGGCGAATCCGTGGTCACACCGCGCCGATTTCTAATCCTTCAGATGCTTGGCAAAAAACGAGTCCGCCACATCGACCATCTCATCGAACCAGGCTTGTTTGCCAAGAAACGGATGCGGAGCGTCTTTGATCACGGTGAGATCGGACTGGATGCCCAACTCCTTCATTCGTTGGCGAAATCCATCTGCGTGCGTGCTGGGATCATCGGTTTCACCGGAAATGAACCAACAGGGCGGGTCTTTCTTATCGAGGTGATGCAGCGGTGACGCGAGGTGGTATGTTGCAGGCTTGTCCGCCTGCGCGCCGCCGAGAAACTGCCTCCAGATCTTACCGCGACCCTCGATTGCAGAAATCTCTCGCGTACGCTCGGACAGGAAATCCGTCTGCGCGCCCATCGGTACAGCCGCTTGAATCGCGCTACTGAATTTTGCGTTTCCAACGCCGCCTTCCAGTTCTTTTACTCCGCCCGAAGTTGCAAGCAACGCTGTTAAGTGTCCGCCGGCAGAGAGTCCGATCGCGCCGATGTTGTCTGTATCGATGCCGTATTCTTTTGCGTTTGCCCTCAGGAATCGGACCGCTGCCTTGCAATCGTGGATCTGTGCGGGAAATGGAGCTTCACCGCTCAATCGATATGATATCGTGGCTGCGACATATCCCCGCTCTGCGATTGCCTGAGCGACTTTTTCGTGACTGGTCCGGTTGCCATTCGCCCAACCGCCACCGTGAATGCAAACAACCGCAGGTAATTCTCCCCAGGCTCTTTTTGGCCGATAGATATCCAACTCCAGAGTACGATCACCATAGCGCGCGTAGGTCACATCAAGTTTCGAGTCCAGATTGTCCAGCGTCGACTGCGAAATCTCGGTTCGCCCATCGGCGCGAGGATGCGGGGGCGCCTTTCCAGCTGGACGAGCGTCGAGCCGCATTTCTTCTTGAAACATGATTGCCATGCCTCGCAGCTTGCGAGTGATGTCACGATTGCGCGCAAGCTGCGATTCTCCCGGGTCCTCCGCCAGGTCATACAATTGCAGACTTGGGTTCAAATACAGCTTCCAGTTTCGCCAACGCACAGCGGCCAACGCGCCCTGACTGCCGTGATAGAAGAAGGCGTCATTGTATTCGTTGCGATTGATCAAGGGCGCCCATTCACCCGGCGGATTCCATCGACGCCGAAGCGGGACCGACGCATTGAGCGATTTCTTCATTCCCGGAGGCGGCACGATTTTGGTTTCACCTTTCAGGAGTGGGCTCATGTCGCGCCCATCAATGACTCGGCCTTTAGGAACTTCGATCCCCGCGAACGTGGCGAGCGTCGGATACCAGTCCATGGCACGCACGACCGCCGCCGATTCCGCTCCCGCCTGCAATCCCAGTCCCGGCCCCCACGCAATCGCCGGTACGCGAATGCCGCCTTCGTAAGTTGAAAGTT
>JAJDEL010000435.1 GCA_029259835.1 Planctomicrobium sp.
AGAAGAATCTGCTTCCACAATTTCGAAGGCAACCGCTGTCGATTTCCGAGAAGGGAATCAATCGGAAAAGACAGCGCAGGTTGTTTCGGCGAATGATTTACGGATCACTCCTGGTGCCGAACTTTGGGAAGAAGAACTCAATAAACTCGTTTCACTTATGGAGGCGGAAGCGTCGGCTTCGGGAGTCGCAGGCTCAGGAACATTATCTCGCGATGAACTTCGGCAGCAGGTCGCTTTGCGAATGCTGTATCTCATCAATGATCAACCGCAACTGGCAATGCAGCCGATTCCAGGACTGCACTCAGTCGATCAGGAATTTTGGACGTCAATCTTCTGGGGGCTTTCAAACTACCTGAACGAAAAAGGCATCGATCCCACGGAGCGGTCGACGAAGACGATCGAACAACTTCGGTCTGCAACTCATTACCTTCAAATCACCGCGAAATTACAATTGAGGAATGTCAGCTTCTGCTCGCAGATCAACGGCTTCGGGAGTTTTGATCAATTCGAATCTGATGAGTTTTCGTCCGGGCAACCGGTATTGATTTACTGTGACGTTCGAAACTTTCAAAGTGATCCATCCACAGATGGCTTTTTTGTGACAAAGCTAAGATCCACAATTGAAATCTACCAAGGGAGCCAGACCGGTCAAATGGTTGATCGCAATACATTCCCTGCGACTGAGGATCTTTGTCGGTCGATGCGAACCGATTTCTACAACAGTTACCGCATCGACTTGCCGAGTCATCTCAACTCTGGACCGCATGTTCTCAAGCTCACAGTTTACGATGAGATGAGCGGGAAGTCTGTGACTGAAACCGTGCCCTTCACTATTCAATAACGTCCACACCGAGAAGAATTCTTCGTCAACCTCGAGTCACAACTCAGCCGTTTCCGTTTCACTGCCTTCCTGAAGACGTAATAGCAGCAGTTCAACGAGAAGCGAATGTAGACCGATCGGTGGGCAGACATTGCATGAAATTTCAGGGTGTTCTTTTTGGAACTCGTCTCGAAACTGTACGAGGTCACGACTGACATGGTCACCTGGCGAGAGGAAGTAAGGCAGGATCGATACCGCATGCGCCCCTCGATCTGCGCACTTTCGAAGTCCCTCTGGAATCGTGGGGCTTGCAAGTTCGAGATATCCGATTTCGACAATTCTATCGCCAACTTCGGCAGAGACCATTTCTGCAAGTCGCACCAGATCGGCGTTCGCTTCCTGTCGACGACTGCCATGAGCGACAAGTAGAATTGCTGAGGACATCAATGCACCGTAGACTGTAAGTCCGTTTTGAAATGTTAATAACGCTGTCAATAACCATTGATTGAATCGTAGGCAACCGTGACGACGTCCAGTTCAGATACTCCACCAACACCTGATCGTGAACTGCCCGCGACAATTGGCCCCTATTTTATCGAAAGCGAACTCGGTTCGGGAGGAATGGGGACCGTTTATCTTGGTCGGCATAAAGAAACAGATGAATTTGTCGCGGTGAAGCTTCTGCCTGCGTCCATGGCGCGTGAAGCAGGTTTTGTCGCTCGCTTCGAGCGTGAAATCGCCGCGATGAAGCAATTGAAAAATGCTCACATCGTCAAACTCTTTGAGAGTGGAGAAGAGAACGAGTCGTACTACTACACGATGGAGTACGTCAAAGGAGAAACTTTAGCGGGACGTCTCGAACGCGATGGACGTATCCCCTGGCGCGAGGCGATTGAGATTGGAGTGCAGATTTGTACAGCTTTAAAGTCTGCACACAACGCGGGAATTATTCACCGCGACCTCAAACCTTCCAACCTCTTGCTGGATGAAGACGGCGTCGTCAAGCTCACCGATTTTGGAGTGGCTCAGGTATTTGCAACCGGAAGACTGACTGTGACAGGTGGTGTCTTAGGCACAGCAGAGTATATGTCACCGGAGCAGGCACAGGGAAAACGTGCAGTCAAGCAGAGCGATATCTATTCCCTTGGCGCCGTGATGTACGTGATGCTCGCTGGTCGTCCTCCGTTCACAGGGAAAACAGCTCTGGACATTATCCAGAAGCATCGGTTCGCTCAGTTCGATAGTGTGAAGCGAGTTGTTCCGGAAGTTCCGTTTTGGCTCGACGAAATTGTTTGCCAATGTCTTTCCAAGAAACCGGAAGATCGATATCCAGATGCTTACGTTCTAAGTCTACGCCTTGCGGAAGTGACTAAAAAAATCGACATGCAGCAAGAAGTCTCGAAACTCTCAGAACTTGAAGGGACTGCCGAAACAATTGTCGATTCCGGTGACGGAATTTTCTCCGATGACGAAGTGGGAGGGACTCTCGTTCGCGACCTCTTTCGGGCACAGCTTGATGCCGAGAAGGCCGCTAAAGGTTTCTCGAAACTCTTCGACAATGCCTGGGTCTTGGTTGGGATACTTTTGCTGCTGGCTGGTGGTGCCTATGGCATTTCGGTCTTAAACACTCCTTCTCAAGAAGGTCTCTTCGCACGGGGGCAAGAACTGATGTCTCGATCAGAAGGTCTTGCCTGGGATGCAGCGAAGCGGGAAAACTTTGAAAAGTTGCTCGAAATGGATGAGCAGCGCTGGAGGCCAGAAGTCGAACCCTATCTTGAGAAAATTAAAGTCTACGAACTCCGCAAGAGCCTGCTCGGGCGAAGCTTAAAACAGGAGGAGCTTCCCAAGTCCGAACCAGAAGCAATTGTTTTGCAAGCTATGGAACTCAGAAAACAAGGCCGAGTGACCGAAGCAAGACTACGCTTAATCGCTCTTCGTGATCTATTGAAAGGAAATGAAGATTACCAAACATATTCCAGTCTACTCAATCAAATGATTGCCGAGACTTCAGCGGAAGCGAAGCTTGATCGATTGACTTACGTAGAGGCAGCGCTGGACCGAGCCGACGCAGATTTTGAGAAAGGGGACGTTGAACAGGCGGTTTCAATTTGGTTTAGTGTCAAAAAACTGTACGATCAGCACCCGGATGCGAATGAGCTTGTTGCGAGAGCAGAGAAACGCTATTTGGAAGCGACCGGCGTTCAGCTTCTTCGAACCAGAGCAGATTTCACCGAAGAAACAGATTCAGACAACTCAGTTTTAGACAACACAGAATAAGATTGTACATATGGACCTACGAGAGAAAATCCGCGACGTTCCCGACTTTCCGAAGCCAGGAATCATGTTTCGCGACATTACCCCTTTACTGGCTTGCCCAGACACATTTCGAGAATCGATCAAACTACTGGCGGATCACTACCGTGGACAAGATATCACCGCAATTGCTGCTGCGGAAGCACGAGGATTCATCTTCGCTGCCCCTCTGGCTCTTGAGTTAGATGTTGCATTCGTTCCGGTTCGCAAACCAGGGAAATTACCTTTCGACACGCAGTCGTTCCATTACGAACTGGAGTATGGAACCGACACTTTGGAAATTCACACGGACGCCTTTTCTAAAGGTGATAAGGTCCTCATGGTCGATGACCTGCTGGCAACCGGTGGGACGATGAACGCGTGTATCAAACTGATCGAACAGTCAGGTGCCGAAGTCGTCAGTTGCGCGTTCTTAATCGAACTCAGTTTCCTGAACGGTCGCGAAATTCTCACACCTCACGATTGTTTCGCGCTCGTGACTTATGACGACGAGAAATGAAGTAGAGTCCGCTTTGTGGACCGAGAACTGAGTACCCGTTCAAAGGTCCGCAAAGCGGACCCTACATGGTTGTGTATTCTGTGAACTTTCAGTTTCGCCACCCACTTTAAGTGAGTGGCAAAATGCTCGATCTGTGCGCACGTCATGGAGGAGTGACTTTCTTGGATATCAGGTGGATTTCGTATTGTGAATCAACACGTTCAACGGAATCCGGACCTGCAAGTCATCTGCGAGGATGGACCAGTCATTGCGGTCAACAAGCCGAGTGGGGTCATTTCGCAAGGAGCACCCGCTGGGCTGCAAAGTCTTGCGGAGCAGGTGAAAGAGTACCTGAAACAGAAATACAATAAGCCAGGAACTGTCTATCTCGGCATTCCGCACCGACTTGACCGTCCGGTCTCCGGGGTTTCAATCTTCTCTCGAAACTCGAAGTGCGCGGCTCGACTCTCGGATCAGTTTGCGAAGCGGCAAGTGAAGAAAACCTACCTCGCGGTTCTGGAAAGCGTCCCTGCGAAAGCAGAAGATTTTCTGGAAGATTGGATTTACCGAATCCCGGATCATTCACGAGTTGAAATCCGAAGCCAGAAGACGACTGGCGCCAAGCACGCTCGGCTCTCCTACCGTACGCTGGCAGTCAATAATGGAAGAGCGCTCGTCGAAATCGATCTCGAAACTGGTCGGATGCACCAGATTCGAATTCAATTTGCGAGTCGAGGTTGCCCGGTCGTTGGTGATGAAAAGTACGGATCGAAGATAACTCTTGAAAACCCATTAGCAATCGCATTACACGCCTGGAAACTCACGTTAAATCACCCGATTCGAAACGAAGAAATGACAATCACTGCCGCACCGCCGCAAGCGTGGAAATCGTTTGGATTCAAGCTGGATGAGTAGTTCCACTCGTTCCCAAGCTTCGCTTGGGAACGAGGAAATATTCAAGTGATGAGAAAGCGAGAGTCCGTTTGCCGGACACTTTAAGTGTCCGGCTAAAGAGTTTGTGCTAGAGATTCAGAATCACAGATGGCTCATACGTCGCTCAATCACGATGAGACGCTTAACAACGGTGGCAATTTGACTTTCCGAAATGTTTCCTTGCTTCCAGCGGTGAACCCATGTCATCCCGCTTAGCAAAACGGAGCTTCGGTCGAGAGCGTTGATGACCGCAAGATCGGTCGCCGACAACTGACGGACTTCGGAATAATCATCGAGAGCAAATTGCCACTGCTCTTTGTCATCTTCGAAAAAACTTCCCAGTAATCGTGAGATATCTGTTCCGACATGATCAAGACGTGTTGCCGATGCATCGATCAGTCCAGTGACCTTGTCGTTTTCGAAGAGGAGGTGGTCGCGCCACAGATCCCGCCAACATGGGAACAACGGACAGGTCGCGTTTGAAATTTGATGCAACTCGCTAGCGATATCTGGTGAATTTCGCTGATATTGTTCCAGAACCGAATTGCAAAGGTCTCGCAGTTCGGATGGGGCGAATGCCAATGCGTTGCGATATCTATGAATTCGAGAAATGTTCCACTTTTCAATCAACGCCAACCGTTCACCTATTGCTGGAACCGTTGAAATTCGAGTCTCGAACCATTCCGATCCTGAGCTTGAAGCAATGTATTGCGCTGAATAGAGATGGACTTTCGCCAGTGTGTGCATCATTGATTGACGCTCATTGGCAGTGAGACTGGTTCTATCTCTGGGAGTTCCTGCCAGCCAGGGTTCAACCTGCCAGAGAAAGCCGTTGTTTTGGATCAATGATTCATGGTTTTGTAAGCAAGTGTACGGAACAGAGACTGGCAATCCATGGCTCTTCAGAAAGCTCAGGTAGCGATGTAGCTCTTGGATACGCTGCTTGGGCAGGCTGGGAATCGGCCAGCCGCGCAAAGCGTAGACCTCTCCGTCAGCGGAAACGCGGACAATTTTTGCACCGCTGAATCCTGCTGTCACTTCTTCAAACGTCCTGTTGGAATTGGACGACAGAGAAAACTGCTGAATCACCCTTCGCCAAACACTGATGTCGCGTTGGTTTTTCATTCGAAGCCAACGCTCCATTGCGAACCAAGATTGGTGCAGGAACTGACATCTCCGAGATAGAAGTAGGATTCGGCATTCATGTCCGCCCACGGCGGTTGAAGCTGAATTCTTTTTCGTTCGTACAAGCCCTCTGCGACTGCTTCAATTTCGTCGAGTTCTTCCAAGCAGATTGAAGTGACTGCGTACAACTCTCCTTGTATCGCGAAGCCACCACTGGTTGCGTCGACCAAACCGGGATAGGTTCCGAGGTGGTACAAGCGGTAGCGATGCTTGGTGGATGCTTCGCCGATAAATTCTTGTTGAGTGAGGACATGGTGCCGACTCTCCCCGCGCATCAATGTTCCGTATACGAAAATGATCTGCTGGGAGTTGTCGCTTTGCATTTCAGGAGACATCCACTTCACTCATTGCGAAAGTGGGAGACGACACCTCTTCGATTTGCAGTGTGCCCCACTCTTTCCCAAACAACCAGCCAAGGAAATTGCGAATGTCGAAGAAGATCATGTTCAGAACTGGCACGATTAACAGTGTCAGAACTGTTGCAAAGATGAGTCCAAAGGTCAGCGTGACAGCCATCGGAATGAGGAACTTCGCCTGAAAGCTTTTTTCGAACATCAAAGGCGTTAATCCAGCAGAAGTCGTGACTGTTGTCAGCAGGATCGGTCGCAACCGCAGAGTTGCGCCCTGGACACTGGCTTCGAATTCACTCATTCCTTCACGGATTCGGCGATTGATAAAGTCGACCAGGACCAGGGAATCGTTCACGACAATTCCAGTGAGTGCGATGAGACCGATCATGCTCAGGATTGTCATCGGATTGTTTGTGATCCAGTGACCGACGATTGCTCCCTGAAAACCAAAAGGGATCGCGGACATCACAACCAACGGTTGGAAATATGATTTGAACAGTGCCGCGAGCATTAAATAGATGAGCAATAGTGCGACAGGAAATGCGATCTTCAAACTGCTGAACGATTTTGCTTGCTCTTCGCTACTGCCGAGAAATTCGATTTTGACACCGGGGTGCTGCTTTTTAAGTCCCTGAACGAAATTTTCTTTCACTCTGGTAATGACGTCACCCGTCGCTGTGACTGCGGTATCGATGTCGCCGGAAATCGTAATCGCGCGATGTTGTTGCGAACGATGGATTTGTGTGTATCCGCGAGTTTCTTTGACTTCCGCAACCTCTTTTAGAGGAACCCAGCCACGCTTTCCATCAGTTCCAAGCGGCGTTGGAATCCACATTGATTCGATATTGAAGACATCCTCGCGATAGTCCTCGGGATAGCGAACCATGATTTTTACATCTTCGCGATTTCGCGTAATCCGGTGAGCTTCCGCTCCATAGGTTGCAGCGCGGACGTGTGAGCCTAACGCAGCTTTCGTAATGCCAGTCGGACGAGCAGAGTCGAGGAGACTGAGTTGCAGTTCTCGTTTTCCGTCTTCGTAGTTGTCCGCAAGGTCCACGACTCCGGCGTATGTCGCAAGATGATCTTTGAACTCCTGAACAACTTCTTCGAGTTCTGCTAACTCTCCACCGGAAACGCGAATTTCAATATCCTTTCCGCCGGGACCACCGTTCATGACTTCCCACTTGACAGAATTTACTCCGGTGAATTTTTCGGAGACCGCTCTTAACTCCGCGAGCACCTCCTGCGATGATCGCATCCCCTTTTGCTCGCGTTCGTCGGAGGCCATCAGTTCGATCCAGATTTGCCCGACATTCGAAGCGACTTCGACGCCCATGCCACCGGCTCCGCCGATGTCCATCATCACGCCAACGTCCATCTGCACGCCTTCGACTTCTTCAATTTGCGATGCTGCATCGCTGATGATACGCAATTTTTCTTCAACGGCGTCGATATTCGATCCGGCCGGCATTTCGAGTTGCGCGTACATCGATTCGGAGTCCATCTTCTGAATGAACTCCCACTTCACGATGTTCCCAGGCGTGTATTTCACACCAGTCTTCTGATTTGCGTCTTTCGGTGCAGTCGAATCAACAGGGACTTCTCCCATGAATAATCCAAATGACATGACGCAAATCGACATCGCAACTGAGAGGGAAATGTACCTCCACCGCAAGACGATTCGCAGCAGCCCGCTGTAGATTTTCATCAAAAATTCCAGGAAGCCAACTTGCACTTTGTCAAAGAAACTCGCAATTCGGCGAAACGCATTTTTCCGGACAGCCTTCCGACTTTTTTGCCGCGAAGGGAGATGACTCAAATGTGCAGGCAGGATCACCAGGGCTTCCACCAATGAAACGGAAAGCGCAGCAATGACAACCAACGGGAGTTCGCGAAAGAAATCTCCGATCTGGCCTTTAATAAACATCAATGGAAGGAAGGCGGCAATCGTTGTGCAAACCGCAGTCGCGACCGGCCATTGGACTTCTTCGGCACCCAGGATTGCTGCTTCGCGCGCTGGCATCCCTTCCTCGACACGTCGATAAATGTTCTCTCCAATGACAATCGCATCATCAACAACAATCCCCAGTACGATGATCAGGCCAAACAGCGAGAGCAAGTTGATCGAGACTCCCAGCAAGGCCATCACGATAAACGTTCCCAGGAACGAAATCGGAAGTCCGACAGCCGTCCACACCGCGACGCGCCAGTTCAAAAACATCACCAGGCTGATGACGACCAGAAGTAATCCGGTCTTGCCATTGCGAAGCATGAGGTCGAGCCGACCTTCCACAAATCTTGCGAGATCGTTGTGTGCTTCGACTTGGTACACGTGTTGAAAAGGATTCGACAGGCTCTCTTTGTAGACCTTCATCGGATCAGGCCGACCGGAG
>JAJDEL010000436.1 GCA_029259835.1 Planctomicrobium sp.
TTGCAAAACTTCTTGATGTTGCTGATCCTTCGCATGTTCTATTTACTATGAATGGCACGGATTCTCTCAACCTTGCGATACATGGATTGTTGCGTGAAGGTGATCACGTTGTGACAAGCTGCTGGGAACACAATTCCGTGCTCAGACCGCTCGATTTTCTCGCTCGCTCACAGAGTATTGAAACCACATACATTGGCAGCAACGACAGCGGGCAAATTGACTTAGATGATCTCAAGAAATCCGTCACTCAACAGACGCGACTGGTCTGTATCACCCATGCTTCCAATGTGACTGGTGTTGTTCAGCCGGTTAAGGAAGTCATTAGCATTGCACACAACGCAGGGGCGCTGGTTCTTCTCGATGCCGCACAAACTGTTGGTCACATGCCGGTTTCCATGCTCAATCTCGGAGCAGACTTACTTGCTTGCCCAGGTCATAAAGGCATGCTCGGAACGCTCGGCACAGGGGTTCTCGCCCTTCGACCAGGGCTGGGGAGCGAACTGGTTTCCATCCGCCAAGGAGGAACCGGAACGACAAGTGAATCAGAATCGCAACCTGATTCACTGCCTGAGAAGTACGAGTCTGGCAATCACAACGCTCCCGGTCTTTTCGGTTTGGATGCTGCACTGAGTTGGATTGAAAAAGAAACCATCGAGAAATTAGAGCAGCACGAACAGGCACTCACTGAGCAATTCATCGAAGGGTTGAAATCACTTACAGAAATCGAAATCTATCTGGCTGACAAGTCGATTCGGCGCGTCGGATTGGTCAGCATCAACGCAAGCCGACTCGAACCACAGGTGTTCAGTTCCTTACTCGACCAACACTTCGGCATCGAAACCCGCGCCGGCTTACATTGCGCTCCACGAAGCCACGAAGCCATCGGCACGAAAACCCTCGGCGGCACCGTCCGCTTCAGCTTTGGACCGTTCAACACACCAGACGACATCTACCGAACACTGGAAGCCATCGGACAGATCACCTCGGCGTTTTGATTTACTGATTCACAACACGACTACTGGTTCAATCGGCGATCATTCATGAATACCAAACTTGCTCTGACTCGTTTCGTACTAACGCTCTTTCTGGGGATTCTGTTGTGTGCAGGTTCTCTACACGCGCAAGAGAACGCCGAGCCTCGCCCACCCGAAGGTTTTACGGCTTTGTTCAACGGGAAGAACTTGAGTGGCTGGAAAGGGCTGGTCGGAAACCCTGAGACGCGCACCCAGATGTCCGATACGGAACTTGCCGTGGCGCGAAAAGAAGCCAACCAGAGAATGCGCAAACACTGGAAGGTCGTCGACGGTGCCTTGGAATTCGACGGTGAAGGCAAGAATACAACCTTGAATCTTTGCACCGCAAAGGAATATGGCGACTTTGAATTGTACATCGACTGGAAAATCCTCAAGGCTGGTGACACCGGGATTTATTTGCGAGGCTCACCTCAGATCCAGATCTGGGATACGAGCTTTGAGGACTATTGGAAGAACGGTGCCGATCAAGGATCTGGTGCGATCTGGAACAACAAGAAGAATCCGCGTTTCCCGCTCGTGAAAGCGGACAAACCCGTTGGTGAATGGAACACATTTTTCATCCGTATGGTCGGCAGCCGCGTCACAGTCAAACTCAATGACAAACTCGTCGTGGACGATGTCGTGATGGAAAATTTCTGGAATCGCACCCAACCGATCTACGCAAGAGGATCGATTGAATTACAAAACCACAGCAACTTGATCTGGTTCCGTAACATCTACCTTCGCGAAATTCCCGCCGCGGAAGAAAGTCGATGATCGAGGAGGTAGTCGGGCCGGTCAACGTAACTCACCATTGAACAATGCCACACTTACTTGTTGGGTTCCGATTCGCCGTACCCAACCGGCTATCACTGGAGCAGTCGATCCTCTCGACCGTTTTTTTACACGCTGCAATTACGCAAACTGCAATCCATTGATTCCATTCTCAAAATGCTCACCGCCTGTACCGAGGCCAGCCCCACAGAAAGCTGAATCGAAAAAACAAGAGGCTATTATGGACATCTCTTTTCACTATCCGCCTGAGCTCCTTAGTCTTCTCGTTGATACAATTCCCCTTCTTTGTCGCTCAAAGAAGGACACGATTCTTTTTGTAAAGGGCGCAGGTGTATCTGAGACTTTTACTTCAGATTTAGCGAAAAGAATTAGTGCAAATCCTAAAGAAATCAGCAAATACGAAATCGTCCGAACCGTTCTTGAGAGACTAAACGAACGCGGCGAACCAACACTTCGTGAGCGACGTGAAATTGTCAAACGGGTAGTCCAATTCGAAGACTTCACGACGTGTTGGGAAGGAGATCGTCTTAAGGCGCAAGGTCTCGTCGCTCAAATTCAAAAGCTGGTGAATGTTAAAGATTCTTTTACTCGAATGAAGCTAGAAAAAGACGGCGAGCGTCGAAAGATCATTCAAGAAAAGGAAAAGGAACTTGCCGAAAAAAAAGAAAAACGAGATCAATTCGAATCCCTGAAGCAAGAGTTGTTTTCCTTGTTTAATGAGTCAAATCCACAGGTCCGTGGAAAGAGACTTGAGAGTGTACTCAATCGACTTTTCGAAATGTCAGGAATCAGTGTTAGCGAAGCATTTGAGGTGATAGGCCCTGAAGGTGAAGGGACAGTTGAGCAAATTGATGGCGTGATCAAACTTGATGGAAACTTATATTTCGTTGAGATGAAATGGTGGAATAAACCAATCGGTGTTCCAGAAGTATCCCAGCATATGATGCGAGTGTTTCTACGAGCAGAATCTCGTGCAATTATCATTTCTGCATCTGGCTTTACTTCTCCTGCTGTCGCTGTTTGTTGTAAGGCGCTCTCTAAAAAAGTGGTAACGCTTTGCACGCTTGAGGAGTTGGTGTTAGTTTTAGAAAATTCTATGGATTTAGCATTGTTCTTGCGCCGAAAGGTGGAGGCTACGATTATGGAAGAATCGCCCTTTCCTTCCATTCCGATAGAATAGCCCGCAATTCCTGTCAAGCAATTGCTTCGCCTATCCTGCTCCTTTCTCGCATGTCACCCTTCAGTTAAAGTAGTCCCAGCTTTTTCGGTGACTCATTGTCGTAAGCAGTAATACGTCCAACTTGTTGCTGGGTTACGCAAAAGGCTAACCCAGCCTACGAAAGACTAACAGTTAATTGCATGGTCGCGCCTTCGTTTCACGGAACTTGCCGTGACGTTCCTTCAAGTTGGTTCAACGCTCGGTTGATCACGCGGACGACGTACTTTCCGTTTGCGTACAGGTCCGGTCGTGGCTTCAAAGCGGAGTGCATTTGCTCCATGACAGGTCGTGCCTGGTCTTCGATTTCGTCGAGGACAATTGCGGCGTGGAGGCGTTCCCATTGTTCGCCGTTCTTTAAGTGCTTCACAAGCACTGGCAATGCCGGCTGCGGTTGCCCCATACGGCACAAAGCGCGAGCGGCGGCGATC
>JAJDEL010000437.1 GCA_029259835.1 Planctomicrobium sp.
ATCCAGAAGAAGCACTCCGGCGCTCCAACCGTAAATTTGCAGGCAGGTTCAAGCACATCGAACAGGGACTCGCCGCTCAAGGCATGACAATCCGTGAGGCAACGCTGAGTGAAATGGAAGAACTCTATCAAGCTGCAAAGCGGATGGAGAAAGAAATGAAATCGACTGAAAATTCAGACAGCTGATTGAATTAACAATCTCTACGGAGACTGCATCGCCGCTTTCGCTGCTTCGAAGAATGCTGAATTTCGACTGGGGAGAGGAGGAGTCAGGTCACCATCAGGTTGAGGTGGAAATTCAGACGAAGAGAGATCATCCTTCTCGGCCTCTTGAATATCTTCTTGAGGTCCCAAGTTGACGTCACCTTGAACAGGCTCACCAATCGAGATTTGCATCAGAACTGGTTTCTGAGCAGCCGACTCAGAGCCGGAGGCTAACTTCTCGGCGCTCGCGTAGAGTGCTGAAAGTGAAAGAGCGAAGCCACACCAGAAAACAGGTTGATAAAGATCTTTCATTTGTCCCCTCCATGAAAACCAACTATGCGTCCTGTCTGAATTATTCGGCTCCTCGTCCCTCTGAATCAAGAGCCACATCGAAGTTCGTGACAATTCGATAGTCAAACTTTAATGATTGTAGCGATCAGGCAAATACGGAAGTTTTGTCTCCTGGACAAATCACTCCGTTGTTTCGTTTTCCAGAAGTTCTTCGACTATTCTTGAGCCTCTTCAATTGCCTGATCCAGATCCTTGAGACCGACACGGTTGTCGACTTCGTAGAAGCCGGTTTGGTAATGGACGATTTCCCCCTGTGGTGAGATGACCACCCATAGCGGAAGCTCTACTCCTAGGCGAGTTGGATTCCCGAATGAATTGAGGACGGCGCCGGCATCAAATGTGATTTCGTAACTCAATTTCATGAATTGTTTCAATCGTTGAATTTCTCGGATTGCCGCACTTCTTGTCTTGGAGTCGATGAGTTGCGAATTCACTGCCACGCCATACACAACTACTCCTTTGTTTTGCCAGCGATTGTGGGTGAAATCAAGATAGCCAACCTGCCCGTACGGTTGTTCCAATGTTGGGTTCGCATAGTCCCAGAAATGTAGCACAACTGTTTTCCCTGCCAGAGACGATGAAGGAATGTCCTGCATCGCAAGCGTCTGCAGAGTAAACTTTGGAATGGCATTGTTGAGCATTGAACCTGCAAGACTGTCTACGCGGCTCTTGCGATTGAGAGTTGTCGTGAGATGTTCGTCGATTTCTTTTGCAAAACCATCCAAAAACGTTCCTTTGCTGGCTGCCAGTAACTCACTTCGCGATGAGGAGATTTCCTTCACTTGTTTAGGAGAAAGTGGTTGAAAGCGTTCGTGTTCACTTCGCGCTGCAGTTGCTTTTAGGTTGAGCAGAAAGCTGGTCGCTGCTGTGAGTCGAGGGTTCTCTTCATTCTTGTCTTCAGTCAGTGGAGCAAGACGGAACGTCATTCGGAATCGGTCGCCTGGTCCCATAAAGACTGTTTGCGTCCCAGCTTCAATGATCGGAGCGTCCTGTCTGACATAGAGTCGATGGTGGCGGGCGATGCCGGTCGTAGCTTTGACTTCCCAGCATTTTGTGTCGTTGACTGTTTTCTCTCCGGTCACTTGGAACTCTCCTTGTTCATTCTTCCATTCCGCTCCTGATTCGAGTTGGTCAAAGCTTGCGAAATATGGAAAGGCAACTGGCAGAACATAATTCCGGTCGAGGTGCCGATAGCCGATGGCGACTCCACTTTTGGAGAGAATGGCATCTTGTGCGGAAGTCGTTCCAAAACGTTCGATCCACGGGAGTTTTGAGCCGGTTTCGTCGAGATGAAAAAATGCCTTAGACGCATCGTCTGAGGTAACGACGCAAGTCGCTGAAAATTCTTTTAATTGAGTTCCAACGCCACTGCGATCAATTCTTTCCAGCTGACCGGTGTAGAGATATTGCTGTGCTGCTGGCAACTGACTGGTTGTCAAGAACAACACAAAAATCATTAGGAAATGATGACGCATGTCTTCTCCAAGGTAGAGAGATTGGTGGGAAATTGTGGTAAGGTTGTTGAGAGACTCTCCGATTCCCGTTTTTGCTATTACGTGAAGAAGATAGTGAATCGAGGCAGCAGTAGATCGACATCGTCCCTTTTTTTGATGAATCAAGCAAGTCTTCGCGTATTCTGCCTCACTTCAGAGTGTTGTTGAACGGTGTTCAAGTTGACATCCAACCAGATCACAGCATAATCAAACATTATTGGGTATTGCCAAACTCGGCCGTCGAATGACAACGGGAAATCAAATCAAGATGACAGTCTCTCAACGCCTTGACATTACTGGAACAACTTTTCTGGTTCTCTTTATTTCCATGGGCATTACCTACGCCCAAGATCAGAATGACGAAGAACAACCTGCGGGGGTCGTCATTGAACGAGCTGCACTGACACTGAAGTCTCCTGACCATTATCAGGTTTTACTCCAGTTACGCCCGATCAGAACTCTTCCAGTCGTTGCCCCGATGGACGGGATTGTTAAAAATGTCTTTCTAAAAGTTGGAGACAGTACAAAAAAACAAATGGAACTTATCCGCCTTGATTCCCAGGAGCTTTCTCTGGAATTGAAAAAGGCGCAGGCGCTTTTTGAGGTCGCTAAAATTGAGCAGAGTCAAGCTGATACAGAGAAAAGCAAAAAGCTGCTACAAGCGAAGTTGAACGTCGCTCAGAGAGAACTCGATCTCGCTGAGTTTCGCACTGACCAAACCATTCTTCGTTCAGCAATTGACGGTAAAATCACGGAAATTCATGTCACCAAAGGACAATTTGTTCGAGCAGGCGATCTCCTTGCGACTGTGATAGACCCGACACAATTGATGGTTGAAATTCCGATTGAACGCGACGTATTCGATTCAGAGAAGCCATTTTCACTCACAATAGAAACTCAAACTGCTGAAGCTAAAGTTGACACTGTTCTCCCTCCAATTTCGGAATTTGACCCACTGCGAGAACTCTTTGTCTCCGTCGCGACAGCACGGCTGTTAGTTGATTCCATGGACGGAAAATTAACCCCTGGCCAAGCTGTCCTTTCCAGCATGGTCCCCAGATATCCAGTCGCAGAAATTCAAGCCGCAGCGATCAAAACAGATACTGTTGATCCAGGGTCAGAACGGATGGTGCAAGTCATCCGGGATGGGTTTGTCCGTTCCCTGCCGGTTCAATTGTTGGGGCAAGTCGGACAAACGCACATATTCGTAAGTGCTCGGTTCGCAGAGGGTGACGAGTTGATTGTCTCATCCTCAGATGAACTCCAGGACGGCTCCTGGGTTCGCCCGATGCTTCTCGAAGAAGGTGCGAAGCAATCTTCATCTCCTCAACGAAGACCAAACAAAGCCAAAAGTAACCTCTTCTAAGCTGAGTGACAGACGAACTCTTCCTGAAATCGATCTCGCCTGAGATTGATTTTGAGTCGAACTTATGGCGAAACTGCTCACCCATTTCAATTGCGATAATCCGTTCTCTACAAAGCGGTTCCAGCTTCTTGTCAACTGCTTTCACTCCCCCGCTTGACCCTGTTCAGGGTCGGGTTCTAAAGTGGTTGGATATTCCGCAATTTTTCATCGTTATTTTAAGTGTTTTTTCGCTTGTGTTATTCACTGAGGAACCGAAACCGTGGTCGAAGAACCTGAATCACTGCCTCCCTCATCCGAGTCAAACGGCGGTGCTAACAACGCTGACGAGTCTTCACCCATTGATGCTGATAAAGACACCGCTGCAACTGGATTAGAACCGGCAGAGACCAGTGCAGAGGTTGGAGTGAGTCACGAAAATCCTGCATCAAGCATCGATGACGAAGAACTCCCCGATTGGGAAGAGTTAACCCCTGAGTTGTTCGAAGATGAGTGTATTCGGGGCGACTTTATGCTTCGCTGGGCGGCGATTTTGCTTGCCTTGCTTCTGGGATGGACCTATTTGACCGAGTCTCAAATTCTCGTTCAGATAAAAACTGGACAAGAAATCGCCAGCAACGGTTTTCTTCCACCGCGCACCGATTCCTTTTCGGTTGCAGCGGAAGGGCATTCCTGGGTCAACCTGCACTGGCTTGCCGACCTGACAATTGGCTTGGTCGAAGGCATCGGCGGATTTACGGCATTATCGATACTCACCGCATTGAAATTGGGAGTCAGCTTCTGGTTCCTCTCCCACATTGGTTACAAAAAAGTGTCGACGTGGTGGGCGTCAATTTGTGCCGTCATTGCCATCGTCGCAATTTTCCCTGCTGTTCAACCAGGTGAGATGTCGGTCACGATCCTTGGATTCTCCGTCTTAATGTTCCTCTTGTTTCGCTGGCGAGAAAAACCTGAATCAACCAGTTACTGGGAACTCCCAGTTCTCTTCTTTATTTGGTCAAATTGCGATCCGCGAGCCTGGACGGGGCTTCTGTTTTTTCTCGTTTTCTTTATCACCGACCTCGTCATGAAATCGGCCACAAAGCGCCAATTGACCATTGGCGTTTCCGCTTTGGCAGCCGGGCTTTTCCTGCACCCTTGGCCTTTGCAACCAGCATTTGGATTTCAGGAAACCCTTGCAAATGCGTCACAAGCTCAACTTGAAGGATTATCCGGAACTCTTTTTTCACGTTATGCGTACGGCATGATGGCGCAAGAATTTTGGGAATCCCCCGACATATTTGCAATTGCCGCTGGAGCCATGCTGGCGTTGTCGTTTATGGCTCTGTTCCTCAATGCGAATCGCTTCGACTGGAGCCTGACGACTGGTTGGATTGCCATGAACGGGCTGACGTTCTACTTCGGCGAACTCATTCCGTATGCGGCAATCGTCAACTGTGTCGTCGCGACACTTCAGGGACAAGACTGGTATCGCAATCGATTTGAGATGTCGTATTCCATCGACTGGTTTCCGGTCTTCATCGCCCGTGCCGGTCGAGCCGTGACCGTACTCTCATTTTTCCTGGTTGCTTACGCTGCAATCAATGGCTTCTTAATGGGTCCACAAAGTCGCCGGATCGGAATGGGGCTTGATCCGAGATTGCAAAACAGTTTAACAAGCATCGAAGAAGACCTGCTGGATGGAATTTATGGAGACCGGGTTTTCAATGTCCGAGCCGATCAGGGAGACATGCTGATCTGGCTTGGTAAGAAGCCCTATCTGGATAGTCGAAACGGCCTGTTTGTGAATGCTCAGACTGATTTCACAAAAAAGCACCTCGCGATTCGCTCAAGCATTTTCTCGACAGGGCAACCTGAACCTGGACAGGAAACTGACACCGAGGTCGTTTCGTGGGAAGAGGAATTTGAAAAGGACGAGATGCAGTCACTTATTTTAAGACTGTGGGGAGATACTCCCGCTTACAGGCCATTCTTGATGCTCATCGGAAGTCGCGTCTGGTCGTTGTCGAGTTTTGGAGCGGCGGGGGCTGTTTTTTCGAGAGGAGATCTCAACGACCCCGATTTGAGTCGCCACATCGAAGAACATAACTCCACGCGTTTCTATGAACAGGCATTTAAGTTGAATGAAAAGAATACAGTCTCTGAGTCTATTCAAAACTGGCCGCGTTCAGTGTCAAACTATGACCAATGGCTCGTTCAAGAACTGAAAGTTACGCCAAACACAATTCAACTCGCCCGGCATTACGACGAGCTGGCAAAACGCCTGCAAAACAACTTGGCAATTGAACAGGGAATTGCACTCGGAGTTCTGTCGATGCGGAGTGCTCGGGAGGGGTTGATCGAGAATCCAAACGACCCAGACGCCTATCGGATTCTTACCGATGCTCAAGCCTTGCTTGACCAATCGGAGCGAGTTTTCATGCAGGCAAATGGAGGGGATTATACGTTACAATTACGTACACAGCAAATGCTTTGCCAGGCGTTCCACACTGCCAGAGCCAGCGGGAACGCGCCCGAAGACTTGAAGCGGCTTTTCGTGATTCTTCTTGGACAACAGAACCTGGACACAGCAGGATTTATCGCCGACCAGTACTTCGAAATTACCGGCAAGCCGATCACACAGGAAGAGGGAGATGACGAGGCAACATCAGAAAAAGCCAACGAAGTTCTCGACCAAATCAGCGAGTTAGTGACCCAGATTGAAAAAGAAGTTGCCACTGCACGAGAAAAATCGAGTTCCCTACCTCAATTGGTTGGCATCGCAATGAATGGTCGCTGCCAAAAAATGGCACTGTCTCTTCTGGAAGAAGACAAAACGGTCCTTGCAAAGAACCCAGCGTTGCAGTTGAGATACGCGAATTTGCTTTTGGGAAATGGACGCACCGAGGACGCCTGGCAACAGTTGGAAGGAATGCAGACAACCGTTGATCAAATTGGAACTCAGAATCCGGTATTCCTCTCTCAATGGCGCAACTCGACGGCAATTGCAAATCTTATGGCGAACGATCTGAGTCGAGCTGCAAATCTTTGGGCGGAAGACGCCGAAGCACAAAACAAACAAAACGTCCGTGCATTGTTAGTCCAGCCGCCAATGAGTTCTGCACCGATTCCAACGATGGATATTTGGTCGGCGATCACGTTGCGAACTCATGCAAATGCGCTCGTCAACTTTCCTGAACGATGGGCAACTGCAAAATTGCAAGAGGCGCTCGTCCGCATCGATCAAGGAAACCTGGAGGCGGCCAAAAACGCCCTGTCTGCAATTCTCGATGGTCACCCGGAGTTTTCAATGCGAAGTCTTGTTGTCTTCTATCTGACTCTCATCACTGGAGAAAAGTACGAAATGGAGCCGCCGAGTTCGTGGATTCCAATTTGGGGAGATATGTTCGCTCCCGATGAGGAGGAAGAATCACAGAGCACCGAGCCAGCACCTCCGATCAAGACTCCAGCGAACACGAAAACTTCTCCAGGACAACCTCCATCCCCATCACTCCCCGAGCGACCGAAGAGTGATCAGTAATTTTTGACCCACCAATTCGATAGACCACGCGATACAAAATGAATTTTCTCGAACGGTTGCTGAACACTCACTCAGAAGGATTTCCGGATGTCCACTCTCAATGATGCTCAGCGACAAGAAATTCTTGATGCCATCAAATCCGGTCGAAAGTTTGAAGCGATCAAGTTGTACCGCGAACATACTAGTTTGGGCTTGAAGGAAGCGAAGGAGTTCA